>CAZHIX010000036.1:12031-12705 GCA_964532715.1 Microcaldota archaeon
TCCCAATAGTAATAATCTTGTAAATTGTAGCCACCTGGACATACCAACTCGCCATTATTTTGAGTTGGAACCTCCCAATTTCTTACCCCGTCATAACAACGTTTAACTTGTTTTAATAATTGCTTTCGTGCAACTTCGACAGGGTATTTCTGGGTATCGTATACTACAAAATTATCATAAGGATGCTCGTGTTTCATAAAAAATTTTTCTTTATCGTTTATGTGAACTTCTTCAGATATAGCACCATGAGTACGCAGAATCACTACATTCATATCATCTTGAGAATAATTACACATCAAAATGTATCCGTTTCCTTGATCCGCATTCCATTGACAGTATAATCTATTTGCGTCGCAAACTGCACGCCTTCTTGTTCCATCCGCATATTTCTCACACATGAATTCTAATTGACAATTTTTGACAAGCTTGCACCCGCAATCTACAACCTCACCATCTTTATTCCTACAACCGGTTCTTGAGTAAGAGTCTTTAGAACAACTACCAGATAGACAATCAGAATCTTCAAGACATTCAAATACACGTGCACCTGCAGGACCAGGTTTTAGAAGTTCTTTTATTTGATCTTCAGTGATTGATTCATATCTTTTGGTTACATCATTATAAGTCATCTTGGGAAATTTTTTGTAATAATCACTTGCTTGATCCCAGGGATA
>CAZHIX010000037.1:0-12255 GCA_964532715.1 Microcaldota archaeon
CCTGATGTAGATTCTGTGAAAATAGTTACATTTCATGGTTCCAAGGGACTTGAATATCCAGTAGTTTTTATTTCAAATTTGAATAAGAATAACGGAGCTAGAAAAGATCATATTGCTGAATTATTTCCAGAGTATAACAGTTCAAAAGATGCTGAAAGAGCATTTTATGTAGCTATGACGAGAGCCATGAGCTTACTTACTTTTAGTTATCATTCGCCAAGAGACGGCGAACCAGAATATATAAAAAAAATAAAAGCGTGTGAAATGACAAGAGTGCGACGACCTGAATATCTGCCATTTGACACGCAAGAGAATGAGATGAAAATATTAAATAAAAAATTTACTGAAAAAAAAGATAGAACTAAATTAAGCTATTATAAAATAATCGAATATCTGAAATGTAAATATGCATACAAATTAAGATTTTATTATAATTTATCAATTCCGTTTGATGGAAAACTTACCTATGGTTCGGATATACATACACTACTTTATCATATCAACAAAAATATTAATTCAAAAAAAATTAATAGAATAGAAGATATACTAGAAAAAATTCCAGAAAAATATAGAGATAAATGTAAAAAAAATAATAAAAAAATAAATGATTATATATCTAAATTTAAGGAAGAGATGAAATACAAGTTGAATCCAGAATTGCCGTTTAACCATTCGATCAAAGATGTGGATTTAGATGGCAGAATTGATTTGTTGATTAACTTCGATAATAAACAATGTTCCATAGTTGAATTTAAATCAGGGAACAAAAGTGAAAATTTAATAAAAAATACGAAAAAACAGATTGAAGTATATGCAAAAATAATGAGAACCAAAGGCTATAAGAAAATCAATGGAATTATGTATTTTTTTGGAGATGGGTATAAACGCGAATTTAGTATTGGAACTAAAGATATTGATAAACTTGATAAAGAACTAAATGAAGTAATTAATGGAATTTGTAATGAAGATTTTGAGCCTACTCAGGATAAGAAAATGTGTGAAACATGCATATTCTCAAAGAAATATAAGATATGCCCATATAACAAAAACGATGGACAAAAACAGAGTATAGATGAAGATATTGAATACGATTGTGATGCAGAACAGAGTAAACTAGTTTTTTAGAAGGATTTCTTATGAAATAAATACTATAAATTTTAGTTTACATGAAAGGAAAGCCAAATATCAAAGCATTTATAAGTAAATGGTAAGTCAATACATTTCAATGTATTAAAATGACGCAAAATAATACATTTGAATGTGTTTATTTACCTTATTTGTAACGTTTTGTTGATTTCGATTTTTTACATATCGTTCTCACGCAGTTTTATTTGCATAGTGCGCTTAAATATCTCAAAATACGTTTTGAGTAGGGTGTTGCATAATTAAACGCAAAATTTAGTCAATTTCAATTCGTGAATTTGTGCAAAAATTGTTGTTTTCCAAAAAAAGGGTGGCTCAGAGATAAAACGCAACACCCTATTTTGAGACGTATGCGCTAATTTATTATTATACAAGTGCGCTTATTGTATTGGTGAATATAGTGACAGAGTCAAAATGGTCAGGATTTTACAAATTACCCATTGAAAAAAGAAGGGAAATTGCGTGTGATGAACTTGGACTTAACCAAGATGAGAAAGAACTTTTGAAAAAAGAAGGACCGATTCCATTTGACGTATTAGATAAAATGTCTGAGAACGTTATCGGTAGTGTTCAATTGCCACTTTCAGTCGCCCCGAATTTTTTGATTGATTCAAAAGAAGTAGTTGTACCTATGGCGATTGAAGAGGCATCTGTTGTTGCGGCGTGCTCATATGGTGCAAAACTTGCATCAAAAAATGGCGGGTTTACAACCACATACACTGGATCACTTATGATTGGTCAAATTCAGATAGTAAATATGAAAAACCCTCAAATGGCAAAACAGAAAATTGATGAAATGAGTACTGAACTTGTAAAAATTGCAGATATACATGCAACTCATCTTCACCCATTTGGAGGAGGCGTAAAAGAATGTTCATCCAGATTAATTTCTACAGACAGAGGTAAGATGTTAATTGTTGAATACGTGATAAATGTATGCGATGCGATGGGTGCGAATGCAGTAAATACAGTTTTAGAAAAAGTTGCCCCACACGTAGAAAAAACATGTGAAGGTGAATCAAGATTAAAAATCCTTACAAATCTTGCAACACGAAGAATGGTTGGGGCAAGAGCTGTTTGGAGTAAAGATGATGTAGGAGCAGAAAGTGGAATTGAAGCCATACTTGATTGCTGGTCCATGGCAATGTGTGATCCATATAGGCGCTCTACTCACAACAAAGGAATAATGAATGGAATTGACGCAGTTTTAGTTGCATGTGGAAATGACTGGCGTGCAGTTGAAGCAGGTGCACACTCATATTCAGCAATGAAACAGGGAGCACTAACTACATTTAGAAAAACACAGGATGGAGATTTGGAAGGAAAAATTTTATTACCCATGGCAGTTGGAACGATCGGTGGTTCACTTAGAGTTAACCCAATTGCAAAAATGTGCATCAAAATGATGGGAGTTAGAAGTGCAGGTGATTTTGCAAAAGTATTAGCATGTGTTGGGCTTTCACAGAATTTTGCTGCGTTGCGCGCATTGGCACTTGAAGGGATACAAAAGGGACACATGAGATTACATGCAAGAAATTTAGCCATGTCTGCAGGTGCAAATGAGAATGAAATTGATAAAGTTGTGAAGATAATGGATGAATTAAAAGAAGTTTCAGATGTAAGTGCAAAAAAAGCATTGACTATACTGAGGGATAAATAATGGAACAGATATTTTTTTTGTTAGCAGTATTTATAGCATCTATTTTATCTTCGTATTATCTTACAAGTAAAGTAGTTGCAAAGTTGAGACTTGCACAAATATTTGGCAAGGATATGCACAAAAAAGACAAACCTCAAGTAGTTGAGATGGGTGGAATTGCGATTGTTGGGGCGTTTGTTGGCGCTTCTATTTTTGGAATAATATTGCATTTATTTTTTGGTTTTAGTTTTGAAATTTCAGGGATAATGGCAACATTACTCACGGTTTGTATAGTTGCAATTATTGGAGTATATGATGATTTAGTAGATATGGGACAGCTTACAAAAGCTCTTTTACCACTTAGTGCATCTGTTCCGCTTGTTGCAATAGAAATGCTAAAGGGATATAATATAATTTCAATTCCATTCTTAGGAGCTGTTGATTTTGGAATTCTGTATCCGATTTTGCTTGTTCCACTTGCGATTGCAGTCTGCTCAAATTTAACAAATATGCTTGCGGGATTTAATGGTCTTGAAGTTGGAATGGGCGCAGTGATTTTTGCAACTCTTTTTATACTCTCAATTATGCACTCAAACATTGAAATGTCAGTCTTATCTATTGCGATGCTTGGCGCACTTTTAGGATTTTTGAAATTCAATTGGTATCCTGCAAAAACTTTTTTGGGAGACGTAGGAACTCTGACGATTGGTTGTGCGATTGGCGCAACAGTTATTGTTTCAAGTTTAAAAACCGCAGGAGTGGTCTTAATGACACCATTTATTTTGGATTGGATAATAAAGCTTATGAATAAATTTCCAAAAAGTTTTGCGCATGTTGGGGATGATGGAAAACTTTATGCCCCAAAAGATAAAGTGCGTGGATTTGCAGATTTGATATTGAAAGTTTCTGGTGGAATGAGTGAACAAAGATTGGTACTCACATGCATTGCAATTGAAATTGTGATAGCAATTTTTGTTTTATTATATTTTGGAAGATATTAAAGATGGAAAATATGCAAATGTAGAAAGGCACACACATACATCAAAAATATTTAATTTTTTTTATCATTACAAACAGATTCATCGTTAGAAAATAGTTCATGCGCCTTTTCATAATCTTCTGTTTGTCCAATATCAAGCCAGCGTTCTTCAAATACATATCCATTTATTTGCTCTTGGTTTTTTAACAGACGTAAAAAAACATCTTTTGCATAGTCATCTTTCTCTTTTATGAACTCAAAGATTTTTGGCTCAAAAATATATATCCCCGTATTGATGTAATTTTTTATTTTGGGTTTTTCTTTAAAATCAAGTAGTTTCAAGTCGTCCCCCATTTCTACTACACCGTAATTTATTTGAGTCTCAATTGGCTTTAACCCTATAGTTGCGATTCCACCTTTTTCTTTATGAAATTTTAACATTTTACTAAGATCAATTTCGGTAAAGTGATCCCCCATCATAACAATGAATGTGTCTTTGAAATTATCTTTGAGCGGTAAAGTTGAACCAGCAGTATTAAGATTTTCATTTTCCTCTGAGTAATGAATATTTATTTTTCTATCAGAACTATCTTTGAAATAGTCTTTGAACTGTTCTTTTAGATAACCAATAGTGAGATAAACGTCACTAACACCAAAATCTTCTAGACGATTTATTAGATATTCAACTATCGGTCTTGAACCCAATTTCAACATAGGCTTTGGAGTTTTGAGTGTATGAGGACGTAGACGAGTACCCAAACCTCCACAAACAAGAATAGCTTTCATAAATACAACACCTTCTATAAGCAATTTGTAACTATATCCTTATATTGATTCATAAGAGATTGAGCTTCGTATAATGTTTTTGCTTCGGCAAATATTCGTATCTTGTCTTCAGTTCCAGATGCACGCACTAAAACCCAGCAATCTTTAAGATCAAGTCTAAAACCACCAATTAGAGTTAGAACTTTCCCATTGTTTTTTATTTTTGAAATTATAGTTCTAAGAACTTTTTGTTTTTGTTCTGCACTAGCATCTATTTTTGTTTTTGCATTATAATATTTTGGAAGTTCATCATGCCAAACACTAAGAGGTTTTTGAGAAATCATTTCCATGAGTTTACAAGTAGCATATACCCCATCTTTTGCAAGTGAAAAATTTGGCCAGACTATTCCACCTACTTCCTCTCCACCACAAATCATATCCTTTTTTTGCTCATACATTTTCTCTGCTAAATATGGAGCGCCCACATCAGTATAAATTGTTTTTGCACCAAATTTAGATGCAACATCTTCTACAACTTTTGAAGTTGCACACGTAGTAGCAACTAATTTGTTTTTTGGATTTTTTTCACATAAAAGTGCCCAGTTCACGGCTAATGCAACACATTTGTCTCCTACAATCCAACGCCCTTTATCATCCACAAAGGTGACTCGATCTGCATCCCCATCCCATGCAACTCCAAAATCAGCTTTTTCTTTTTTAACAACTGCAATCAATTTTTGCAAATTTTGTTCAGATGGTTCTGATTGCCGATTTGGAAATGTGCCATCTAGTTTTTCATTTATTTCAATTACATTTGCACCAAGTGCGCGCAATAAATTTGGAGCGACCAAAGTTGCAGTACCATTTCCTGGATCTGCAACTATTTTTAGATGTTTAATTTTTGATTTATCTACATTTTTCAAAACAGCATCACAATAATCATCAATTATTGAAGATGTAGATTGCATTTTGCCTATTTGATTCCATTGTAGAGCCGGAATATGTGGCTTTGAAACAAACTTGTTAAAATTTGCTCCTCGCTCACGTGAGATTGCAATGCCATCTTTATCTACAAATTTTAGTGCGTTCCATTCAGGCGGATTATGAGAGGCAGTTACAATTATGAGTCCATCACATTTTGTGTGATGCATTGCCCACTCTGCAGCAGGAGAGGTTAGAATTCCCAAATCAACAACATCGCAACCCGACTCCATTAAACCAGACGCAGATGCTTGAAAGATGCAGGGTGAGGTGATACGCATATCTCGCGCAAGGGCAACTTTTGGATTTTTCTTTTTTGATTTCTCTTTTGTAAAAAGACCAAATGCAAATGCAAAATCGCACGCAGTCTGAGCATTTAGTTCATCAAATTTTGCTCGCACACCATTTGTTCCAAGAGAGATTACCATGAGAAAACCTTGCCATGCAAGCGTTATAAACCATGAGGTGAAAATGTAGATACAGATTGTGCACAGATAAGTGTATGGTTCAAAACAGCTTAGATAAAAACACGCATAATAAAAAATGTCAAAAAAAGCACATAGAATTGAACATTAAATAATGAACATTAAATAGTATGGATATAACTATAAGTGATGTTGACAATAGTGGTTTGATGAACACACAAACGCAGGAGCAAACAAATCCAGATGAGTTAGTAGATACTTTTTCAAAGGGAGTCATATTTCAGGCTTCTTCTTTTGGTTTGTCAAAAATTTTTGGAATGGTATTCACAATACTTATATTAAATTACTTTGTAGCACAAGAATCAGATTTATTTTTTAGTGCAAACGCATTTGCGATGTTAATTGCTTCGTTTGCTGGACTTGGATTATCAGTTGGAGCAATCAAATTCATACCTGGTTTTGCACTAAAAAAAGATGGAGAGTCAATAAAAAAACAAATTGCAAGTTCGGTTGCTCTTTTGTGCATATGCGTCGTGATTATATTTTGCATATCTTGGATAATATCCCCATACGTTGAAGAATTGAATGAACAATTTGAACAAAGCTTGCAGTTAATTTTTCTTGTGTTTTTACTTTCATTAGTAATAATTGTTACTAGCTATTTGCAATCAGCACTAAATGCTCTAAAACAATTTTTCACAACTTCGTTCACACAAGTAGCGATACAAATTTTGAGAGTAGTGGTGATTTTAGTATTGATTTATGTTGGACTCACATTTGCTTTTGAGATGTTTGCAGGATACGTAGTGACATACGCACTTGTTTGTGTTTATCTTACTTGGACGGTTTATAAAAAAATAAGTAAAATGAGTGGTGAGTGGAAAATTGATTTTTCTTCTTTGAAAAAAAATATTCAATTTAGTTTTCCACTTTACATTGCAGGAACTATGGATACTCTTTTGACTCAGATGGATATAGTAATTATTGCACTGTTTTTAGGAGATAATCCAGGAATGGTTTCTGGATACGTTGCAGTTGCATTGATTGTGAGAAACATTGCACCCATGATTGCAGCCCCGATAAGTGCAGTTCAGCAACCAATACTTGTAGAGGAACATGACAAGAAATCAGAGGATATGTTTCACAAGGTAGTAAAACAAACATCTAGACTTTCATTATATGTAGGTCTTATGGTTCTTTTAGTTTTTTTAGCATTTGACAAGGCGCTTTTAGGTTTAGTGGCAAAAGATTATGTTGAAAATGCATATATGATTTGGCTTTTTGCACCATTTGTAATTGCAGTTCTATTTGGAGTTTCATCAAGAAATGCGCTCATGGCAAGGGGGCATGTGAAGACTTTGTTTTTGTTGAGTTTGATCATAGCGACTATAAATATTTTGCTTGACCTTTGGCTCATCCCAACAATTGGAATAGCAGGTGCAGCTATCGGTAGTTCAGTAGCAATTGTCGTAGGAGAGATAATGGCGATATATTTTGCGAATAGAAAATTTGGTGCGGCAGTTCATCCAGATACGATTAAGGCACTGCTCGCATTTGTGATTACGCTTTTGATTTGTTTTGTGCCATTGCCTTACATTACAACGTTGGCAGATTTTTCAGCAGGAGGAGTCATTAGTTTGATAATTAGCATGTCAATTGCATGTAGTACATATCTAATAGTGTTGTTTTTGATAGGTGGATTTAGAAGACAAGATATTGAAATGGGACATAAGTTTTTACAAAAAAATAAACTTGCGGTTGTTTCAGATATCTTGCGCCCATGCACAAGTGCAGTTGCAGATATGTTTGGGATGAAATAAGTTTTGAGTTTGTTTTTATCTAGAGCAGAGGTTGCGTACAATTACATCTGAATGAAACTCAAAAGTCGAGTAAATATATTGATAATTTGACTATTGAAATAGTCAAAAAGTAGGAAAATTTGACTATTATTTATAAATGTTTTGTCAAGTATGACAGAACAGAGATGTAGTAATAGATGAACTGTGCTTACCAAAATCAATGACATCAGATTTTCTTAGCACACAACGCTTTAGATTTAACGCACGCGCATTTAGAGCTTGTTTGGAATAGATGTGCTTAGCTAAGAATGGAGATATGTGTGCAGAAAACCAAAACATTCACGTCTATTTATATTATTTAGCTAAGTATTATGCAAATATGTCGGATGGGCTATTGGATAGGGCTGGAGCTGAGCAGTTGCTTGAGGAGGATATAGTACAACGTCCACTAGACACATCGCTTGAATCAATTGTGCAAATACCCACATGGCGTGAAGTTCTTGTAGATATGGTTTATCAAAATGAAATTGATCCATGGAATGTAGATGTTGCACAAGTTGCAAATAAATATCTTCAGACAATTAGAGGTATGCAAATGGAAGATTTGCGAGTTCCTGCGAATCTTATTTTAGCATCATCTATTCTTCTTAGATTCAAATCAGATATGGTTAGTCTTGAAGAGGCACCTGTACAATCACAATTAGACGAGTTTATAGACGTTGATGAATCGCAACCGATATCCGCACTTGAATTAAATTGGAGAATTGCGCCCAAGGGAAGAATGACACTTGATGATTTAGTTGAAGCGGTTGAAGAAGTAATGAGCAATGCAAAACAACACGATGAGAGAGTATCAAAAAGAGAGCAAGTGTATATAGAACCAGCGAAAAATATACATATAACAATGAGTCAGTTTAAGATAGAGGACGAAGTTGAAAAATTATATAAAAAGATTGGGCAACTCGTTGATTCACAAAATCTTGTAACGTTTAGCAACATTGTTGATAAAAAAGATAGAACGAAAGTTATTTTTACATTTTTACCATTATTATTTTTAGCAAACGAAGGGAGAGTTGTATTGAGTCAAGAACCATTTTTTGGTGAGATTTTCATAAGATTCGTGCAACCCAAACGTGATTGAGATGGCAAACACTGCAAAAGTTCATGTTTATGTGAAGCCAAAAACAGGCACGATTGAGCCAGTAGGCATGAGCGGAGTTATACGCACAAGCGCTACTGGAGAGATTATAGTTGCAAAAAAGAAAAAAGAACAAAAAGAATACGACACGCAAGAACTAAAGGGACTTGTAATGCAAGTTGTTGCAAAAAACGATACAGAACAGATGCAAAACACGAATAAGAATGATATTGAGGTAAATGAAATAAGAGAACAGATAGAAAGCGAAGATAAACACATAGATAGCATAGATGATTCAAAAAGTTTTGAGCAGATAAAAAACCAAAACATGACACAAGACACAGATGTAACTCATGAGAATGAATCAAAACTGGATGCAGATGTTTTGGAAAACCTGCAAGAAGAACGTACGTATGCACAAGAACAAATAAGTGCGAAACTGGATGATTTTGAGAGTAAAATGCACGCAATAGCAGGTGAAACTACGATTATTTTGAATGCACATGAACCAAATATAACAGTAGTAGAAACAAGTGCACACGAAAATAAAAAAGAACAGATTCGGATAGTTCAAGACCCATATATTTTACAAAACGAGCCGACACGTGTGCTTGAAGCCGCACTTTTTATGGCAGGACAAGGACTTGATAATGCATCTTTGGGAAAAGTTGTGGGGGTCGGTTCAGTTTCTCAGGTGCAAAAAATGATGGAAGAATTAAGTTCAAAATATATGAGCGAAAATTCATCTATCGAGATTATGCAAGATGTAGATAAAAAGTGGATTATGAGAGTAAAAAGTGCATACGCACCAGCAGTAAGACAGTTCGCAAGCGAGACAGAAATAAGCAAAGGAGCGCTCAAGACACTTGCATATATATCAAAAAACGACGGAATTACAAAAAGAAATCTTTTCAAACGATTGGGCGGACAGATTTATGAAGATGTTGCAGAGCTTGAACAGAAAGGATTTGTTGAATCAACTGAATTTGGTAGAACTAAAAGGATGCATCTTACTCAAAAGTTTAGACAATATTTTGAGATTTAGGTTTGAGCATATAATTATCGTACGCCTTGATAACAAACACATAATCAACAGACAACTAACAATCAATCATGTTTTTAATTTGTTTTAAAGCTAACTTTTAAGACAGGTGATTTTATGGCAATTGAATTGAACCCAGACACGTTTGATAAACATATATCTTCAGAGTTGGCATTAGTTGATTTTTGGGCGCCGTGGTGCGGACCATGTCAGATGCTTGGACCAGTGATAAATCAATTATCTGAAGAGATGAAAGACGTAAAGATTGGCAAAGTAAATGTAGATGAGAATACAGAATTGGCTGAAAAATATCAGGTTTCGGCATTGCCAACTATAATATTGTTCAAAAATGCAGAAATCGTAGATAGAAGAACTGGGGTTGCACCTGCATCAGAATTAAAAAAATGGATTGAGCAGAACAGATAAGCATGAGCGTATTTTGTTTTTTTTAATATTTTATTTTAACTTTTTATAAGTATCGTGTTTTTATAGCGCATTAGAGAAATAAATATATGGCAGACTTTATTACTCCAAAAGGAATGCGAGATTATTGTGGCGAAGATGCGCTCTTAAGAGAATGGATAGTGGATACTATAAAGTGCGTTTATAGACAGTGGGGCTATGAGCCACTATACACACCTGCAATTGAGATGAGAGAAACTCTTGGTGCAAAATCAGGAGATGAAATTGCAGGTCAGCTTTTCAAAATTGAGGAATCAGATTACGCGCTACGTTTTGATTTGACAGTTGGAACTGCACGTTTTGCGTCTGGCTCAAATGCGCCAAAACCTTACAAAAGATATTGTATTGCACCGGTTTGGAGAAGAGAAGAACCACAAAAGGGAAGACTTAGAGAATTCTTACAAGCAGACGCAGACATAATAGGTTCAAAAGATATGCGTGCAGAAGCAGAACTCTTAGCGATGGCATGCAAGGCTTTAGAGGCGCTTGGATTTGAAAAATTTGAAGTACTTTTGAATAATCGCAAAATACTAAACGGGCTTTTGAAAAAACTTGGAATTGAGAAAAAAGAAAGTGCAATTCTAAGGGCGTTGGACAAACTTGAAAAAATAGGTAAAAACCAAGTTAAAAGTGAGCTTGAAAAAGCACAGATAGATAGTGCAATAATTGATGAACTTGTTGGATTTATTGAATTTGAGGGGACAAATGAACAACGCTTAGAGATTGCTTCAAAGTATTCTAAAGAGGGATGTGATGAACTTGAAAATATTTTGTGCATACTAAAATACGCTTACAAAATTGAAAATGTGAGAATTGATTTATCGCTTGTTAGAGGACTTGGATATTACACTGGACCCATTTTTGAAATTAAGGCCGGAGGGGGAGTTGGCTCAATTTCAGGTGGTGGAAGATACGACGATTTGCTTGGAGTTTATGGAAAGACAGAAAGCGCAGTTGGGATATCGCTTGGAATTGAGAGGATTTTTGCAATAAAAAGTATGCAAGATAAACAGAAAAAAGTTTCTTCTTGTGATGTAGTTATTGTAAGTGCAGATAATGAGTCTTATGGATATGGAATAGAATTGGCAAAAAAGTTGAGAGAAAATAAAATTAGCGCAATGACAGATCTAAACGATAGAAAGGTTGGAGTACAAATAAAATATGCAGATTCAATTGGCGCTAAGTTCGTAATTGTAGTTGGAAAAAAAGAGATAGAAAGTGGAGAATACACACTAAAAAATATGCAAACATCTGAACAAACTCAGGGCGACTTAGAAAAAATGGTTGAAATGATAAGAGGGAAAAAGTGAATTTAGAAAAAATCGTAGAACGGTTTAGAATGGGTAACCCCATAGCTATTTGCGACGACCCAAAACGTGAGGGTGAGGCAGATATTGTAGTTCATGCTTCATTTTGCACTCCAGATAAGATTAGGCTGATGCGAAAAGATGCTGGTGGGATGGTTTGTCTTTGTACTTCAGAACAGGTTGGAAAAAAGTTGGGCTTGCAGTTTTTTGCAGATTATATGCGTGCAGGACAAAATCAGATGATGAAAAAATTAGCAATAGCAAAAACTCCATATGGAGATGAACCAAGCTTTTGCACATATGTTAATTCGCGCGCGGTTTATACTGGAATAACTGATGAAGATAGAAGCAAAACGGTTTTAGAGTTTGCAAAACTTGTTGAGGCAAATAAGAGCGATATGAAAGAGGTATTTGTTAGAGATTTTTATTCGCCCGGGCACGTGCCATTGTTATGTTCGCGCACGATTGAAAAAAGAAAAGGACACACAGAAATGGCAGTTGAGCTTTGTAAAATTGCAAATATGAGTCCGGCAGTAGTTATATGCGAGATGCTTGCAGATGACGATAAAGCATTA
>CAZHIX010000038.1:0-12079 GCA_964532715.1 Microcaldota archaeon
TCATTCTTCTCAAAGCTTGCGCCGCTGTATCTGCGTGGAATGTGGAATAAACTGAATGTCCTGTGTGCATAGCTTCAAATGCAACTTCTGCTTCTTTTTGTTTTCTAATTTCTCCTACAAGAATACGGTCAGGACGCATACGAAGTGATGTAACTATCAAATCAAGCATCGTAACTCTACCTTGTCCTTCTGGATTTTTTTGTCTTGTAAGTAGCGGAACCCAGTTCCACTGATGACTTGGAAGCATAAGTTCGCGCGTATCCTCTATTGTGAGAATTCTTTGATTTGGCGGTATAAAAGAAGCTAAAGAATTAAGTGCAGATGTTTTTCCTGATGCAGTACCTCCAATTACCATCATATTTAATTCATAATGAAATGCTTGCCAAAGCATAGCTGCCATTTCAAGATTCATGGTATGATATGGTTCAGATATCAATCTTATTATTGTCCAAGGAACTCTTGCAAATCTACGAATCGTTATAGTATTTCCATGTGATGAAATAGGAGAAAGAGTTGCGCAAACACGGTCTCCGGTTTCAAGTCTTGCATCAAGAATCGGATCAAGTGTGGTGATCTGTCTACCTACTTTATGCGCAATTTGAGAGGCATAATTCATAATCGCAGGTTCGTTGGGCATGTATATGTTTGTCTTTAGCCATCCGTATTTTCTATGGTATACTGCTATGGGTTGAGCTGAATTATTCACTGATATTTCCTCAAGCCTATCATCTCTGTTGAGCAAATCTAATTCTCCAAGACCAAACATGGAGTGCAAAAGCAATCCTGAAAGCATATCTGTAGTCTCTACTCCAAATTCAAATTTAGATAAGAACTTTTTTATACTATCAAAAAATTTTGTTCGGGTGGAAACCATTTTTTCAACATCAGCTACTTCTGATGCTTCTGGGGGTATATCTTTAATCAGCTGTTCTTTTATCTGATCAAGAAAAGTTCGTGTAGCTACAGACAGTTCAATGAGTGCTAATTTGTATAATTTATATTGGTCATATTCAATTATCTCAACAGTTGCCGGAACCGAATCTGCTCTGAACGTATACGAATCAAGTATTTTTCTATTGGAAGCCTCCTCAGACTCTTTTTTGTCATCTGTCGGAGTTTTAATTAATATCAGAGTCGGTTGTTGCATTATGTTTAGTGGATAGTTAATCTGCAATACTCCTGCCTGTTCCAAAACAGATGCTATTGCTTCAGTAGCATTCATTGAAAGTTGTAATGAAGATGCCATCCGATTTAGTGTCGGATTCTTATCTTTTTTTAGCTGAACAATGAATCTGTCAATTTTGGTTGTAAGCATGGGCAAAGAACAGTTGTATTAAATTTAAAGCTTTTGGAATTAGCAAATACTCTTTTTGCGTGTTTCGTATCTCAATTTTAAAATTTCAATAGAGTGTTGCATAATTAAACGCAAAATTTAGTCAAATTCAATTCGTGGATTTGTGCAAAAATTGTTGTTTTCCAAAAAAGGTGGCTCAGATATAAAACGCAACAGGCTAATCTCAACTTAAAACAAAGTAATAAAAATAATCACACTTCATGTGTATTACATGAAATTGCGTCCAAGTATCCATGGGTTTTATTTGAAAAACTATGTTTATTTCACATTACTCAGCGTTCTTTTATTTTTTGCGTCTTTGTATGTATTGGTGCGCACTCTCGATTATCTATTATTTTTTATTCTGTTAATATCTTCTATTCTACTGGTTGCAATAGGTGTATTTCATAGCATAATAAACTCAAAAACAACTTATATTGAGCTAAACGACGATGAGCTTGTTTATGATAATGGAATATTTAGTCATCATCGTGTTTCTGCCCCAGTATCAAGAATAACGGACACGAAAATTCAGCGCACATTTCTTGATAGACTCACTGGTATTGCAGACTTACTTGTAAATACCTCCGGAACTGCATCTGTTGAGATTTATGCAAACGATTTTTCTTTTAGTGAGCTTTCAAGTTTACATTCTGAACTTAGATCTTTAATTAAAAAACACGATTCCAAAGACAACCCCAACTCTGTTGCTAAAACATAAATTCTGAATTCAATTAATCTTGTTCTATTTATTCACTTTCTTTTGACTGGTAAATAGCCACTATATTGTGAATTCATATACTTTAGACTTGCATTTATTGGGATGAACAAGTGTTGTTCTTTATCGTATGTATAATCTAAAACAACGCTCAAATTCCATTTACAAAAAACATCTTGTTTTGAAGTCTGATGCAAATCACTTATGTTCAATATATTTGGGGTCTGGAGGTTGAAATAAAACTGTTGCGTCATATATTCAGTCGGCGGTAATCCTGTGGTGTATGTATAATTTGTATAAAATACTTGTGAACTTAACTGATTAAAATTTGTGTGACATACTTGAGAGTTGCCCTCATCATCGTTATATATAATATCCACTATTTTTGTCTGAGTGGGGTCATTTTGCCAACACGAATAATAAAAATCGCTATATGTATCTGGTGCATCGCAATAGATATCCATTATTATATGGCTAAACTCGTAATCTGAAGGTATTGCTAATAATGCAACATCACGTTGTGAATTGCTATTGTCATGCGTATAATTTATTTTATCACTTGTTTGATAATAAATTCCACTTGAATTTGGCAATGCAACATTTAGTGCGCACGATAAATTGTTTGTGTTTGCCCAAGTATTCTCATAAAACGTCTTAAATCCTCTCAAATCAGCTCGTGATATTCCTGATCCGGACGGTGCAAATGCAAAACCATTATCCTCAAAACTTATTGTCAAATGAGTATCATTTCTTTGCATGTCTGCTTTGACTCCAAGTGCACGTTGCGCGTTTGTTGCTAGCTCATCCAATCTTGAATTTAAAATCTGTGCATCACTTACTGAAAAAAAGTATGGGTCATGACGATTGTTATGTTCTGATAAATAAATGCTATAATCTAACAAAACTGAAGATAAAATAAATATCGTTATTGTGAATATTATGCCCTTTCTAACTTTACTATTTGTGTTCGTTTTATTTTCTTGCATAATGAATCGCCTTTATCCAAAATATATTCACTTCTGTCTTGTTTGTTCGGTTTAAGTATGTAGAATATCGTGTTTTTACTATCGTGTCCCAACTAAATTCGCAATTTTGTGCGCTATATGTATAAATCAAATTTGTTGGTGTTTGACTATTATTATATATTTCAATTTGTGTGCATATTGATGCAGGGATAGATTCACTAATATTTCTTATCTTTGAATCGTTTGAATTTTTCATAAATATCTCAATAGCATTCGTTTTTTCAAGTGCACTCAATGTCGCATCTGCATAATCATCAAGTATTCTATCACTTTGTGTAGTTTTAGTCGGTATTTGATCTATGTCAGAAATTAGCAAGAAAACCAAGAAAAGAACGGTTGCGCCAAGCAATGCTTCAATTGAAAAAATAAATCCTTTACTTATTCCCATACGCGCACCCTAACTATTACTGTCTCATTTTTGTAAACCGCCGGTTTTTGTATCGTACTTAGAACAAAATCGTCATCTACTGGAGCCTGTCCCATCACTGAAACATTAGTTCCGTTTAAATAATAAATTCTAATATCTGCGTCGTATGGGGAGATTCCCATTTTTTCTGTGCAATTTTTATACGTCTGTGTTTGATTATAATAATATCCAAGTGCTACAAGTTTTCTCTCATCTATATTTGAATGTGAATCTGCAACTCCTATTCCCTTTAATTGTTGAGAATTTGGGCTTATATTCAAAGCACCCCAATGCGATGGAAATCCTGGGGAATCGCAAATAGATTTTATTGCTTTTTGTGCTGAAATAAATGCTTTGAATTCATCAAGTTCTGCCGTAGTCGTTTGAACTTTTGAAAACCAGCTCAAATACAAAATAGCTATCAACACTACAAATATCGCAATTGAAAAAACAAAGTCTAACGTGGTCATCTGTGCTTTTTTATATGATAATCTTGATCTATTGCGATAACGAGACGTTTGTTCCATTAAACATTACCCTTATATTCCAAATGTCATTTGTAGACTCAAATCTGTTTATGCATCTACCAATAGTTGGAGATACCGCAAATGTCTGATTTGATACTCCAAACGAAATTATCTGTGAACCAGACGCAACAATTCTTTGTTGTGGTGTTGAACCAATTTTTAATGATAAATCAGACCCCCTACCAATAATCATTGCCCAATCAGTTGCATCTGAAATTTTTGCACTTATTTTTTCTCCCTCAAAAACAGATGTCAGATTTACCATTCTACTTTGCATATCAAATGATAATTGATACATTGCAAAAAATATTATTAACAAAACTGCCAAGCATACTGTGTACTCAATGCTTATCTGTGCAAGTTTATGTTTCATCACTGTGTCTATCACACTTATCTTTTTATTACCTTTATATCTGCTCTAACCTGCGTTTTTTGTTTTGAAAAAGGTCTTACTACTTTTATATGTAAAAGTTTGATACAAACTCCTATCTTTTTTGCAATACTATTTGCTTGTAAAAATGGTTTTTTTATATCCTGTGTGGGTGCAAAAAAATACAGCTGTATTACTCCATTTGATTTTGAAGATTTTAGTGCCCATTCAAAAAATTGCATAGACGCACTTGGATGAGGCATCAATATGCGATCCGCCCAACTATTATATTTTGGTTGTTGCAACTCATATAAAACATCTGCGTTTATTGCATCAATTTTTGAACACTTGTTCAATTCTATATTCTCCAATGCAAGTTTGTGGGCGTGTGCATTAAGTTCAATTGCAATTATTTTTTTTGGTTTGGCATGTTTTTCAATAACTATCGGATACGGGCAAATTCCTGAGAATAAAACTAATATGTTTTCGTTTGGTTTTACTTGAGAAGCAATATCAAGTCTATCGTGTGAGAATCTATTTGTGTAATAAGTCTTATTCAAATCTACTATGAATTTGCATCCAGACTCCACACAAATCGTTTTTGTTGTTTTTTTGCCTGCAATTGGTTTTATTTTACGTATTCTGTATTTTCCCTTAGTTGCCGAAGTCTTAATCGCAATTGTTTTGATTTTTTTGTTTGAGTTTAAAATTTCATTTGCAATTAAAGTTTGTTTATGTTCAAGCTTAGCTGGAATATCCAAAATGGCAATATCCCCAACTAAATCGTATGAGGAAAAAATTGATTTTTGTTCGTCTATAGTTAATTTGTTTGATAAGAGCTCCTTTAGTGGTTTGACTTTCTGTGGTTGTTCAATTGCATTTTTAGTTACGAGTTTTGCTCCACTAATTTTTGATTTCACTTCAGAGATTTTCTCATTTAATAATGGAAAATAAATGTAGTCTCTTGATTTTTGCACTTTCATTTTTTTGTTGAGAGCTTGAAGTGAGATTAAGATACTTTGAGCCTCTTGTGCTTGTTTTGGAGCAATTTTTAGATGCAAACATCTTTTCATAAAATAAAAAGAAAAATGTACGTAATAAGCTTAACTAGTCTGAAAGCTAACTAGTTATCTAAAAAAACACAAAAAAATCAGAATGGATTTTAGTGTGTATTATGTAATGTGTTTTTACACTACCGAAAATAACAAACCAACCTTACTTAAGCATAATGCTTGGTTTGTTGGGTTGTGCGTTTGATGCTTTTTGTGCGATGTCTTCGGGTGCATCTTCTTCGTTTAGAATAGTTATTTTTGCTCCATCAAATTCGCATGAAAGAAAATCTTTTGCATTTTGAAGAATTTCAAATTCTCTAGATGCTCCAAGAGTATCTCCAATTAGTTTTGCTATCTGTTTTAGATATTTTGGGGCTAATTTTGATACTATAGACATTTTTTGAGAAAGTTCCACATCCTCTTTGCATGCAGACATTATTTTGTTCATATCTTTATACTCTGCCACAAACTTGCGTACTTTTTGCTTATATGGCGCATGTACAATAAGTGTTATTTCTGATGGATTATTTTGCATTCTGAGAATTTGCTTTATTTGTATTATATCTTCACGCACAGTTTTTAGAAAATCCTCGTAAGAATCTAATTCCGAGTTTATTTTTTGCTCATTTGCAACTGGGAAGTTTGCAGTAGAACAAAATTTTGAGTTTGGTACAAACTGTTTATCTGCTAAAATTTCCCAAAACTCCTCAGCAATATGAGGCATGAATGGAGAAATTAAAATTGTCCAATACTCAAAGAATTCACGCAAATATGGTTGTTTGCAACGCTTTTGATACCATTGCAAATCGTTTACACATTCATAAAATATTGATTGTGCAAGTGGGCGAAGTTGTAAATTTTCATATTGTAATTTTGCATTTTTAATTCTTGAATGAAACCTAGAGTAAAACCACTTTGTAGCATCATCATATATTTGGGGTGCAATCTGATTTTTTGATGCCAAAAGTAAAGAGTGCATTTGAATGATACGCGAGATTGCACCCTCAACAACAGACTTTGAGAAATCTGAGTCTGCGTCTATTTCTGCGGTTGAAGTAACGGTGAATCTGATAGCGTCCGGTCCGTATTGTGAAATTGCAGTTCGTAGTGGAAGAATATTACCCATAGATTTGGACATTTTCTTGCCCTCCATAGTAACAAGACCATTTGTAATTATTTCCTTGGGCCACTTGTCCGAGTCAAAAATCGCAGTATGATTGAATATAAAAAACGGAAGGTGATTTGTTACTAAATCAAGTGCCGAATGTCTAGAATTTAGTGGATACCAATAATTGAAAGCTTGTTTTGCACTCTGCCAGTTCTCATTTATTTTAGACGTATCGCTTGGGTTTTTGGATAAAAACACAAAATCAAAAAATTCCTCACTAAGCTCATGCGACTGCATTTTGGCAGTAATATTTGCAATTGTATAATACGCCATGTAGAGTGTTGAGTCGGAAAGCGCTTCTATGAGCTGATTTTGATCGAATGGAAATTTCGTGCCGAATCCAAAAGCTCTTGTGCAGGCCTTTCGCTCAAGCCAGCCAATCATATATTCAAAGTCTTTTCTCAATGTGTTTGGAATTATTTTCATGTTTTGCAGGCATAGTCGTGTTTTTTCTTTCCACTTTGGATCTGAATAGTCTATAAACCATTGATTATCTACTATCTTTACTGTGCACAATCCGCCACTTCTTGAATAAATCGGGGAATTTGCCAAAACGTAAATATGAAAACCTGCAGACATATCTATGAGATCTTTTGTTATCTTCTCTTTTGCTTGTGCACAGGTCAAATGTTCATAACCTGCAGATATCATCTTCCCCTCATGTGCGTCTTTTTTGTAAAGTATTTTTGTTGCTTCTTCAGCCAACGGGTCAGATTGAGATTTTATTTGCATTTTTTCAACTATATCTTTTGCCGCAAATTGTCCAAAACCCGCAGTTTTTATGGCTGCAATAAGTGGGATTTGTTCAAGCATATTGCAATCACGAAGAGCCAAATAATCAAATGGCGCGTGTGCAGGAACAGACATAACAAGACCAGTTCCCACTTGTTCTTTTACAAATTCTGCACTAAGAACGGGTAGCTCTTTGTTTGTAATTGGGTGAATGGGTTTAAGTGCAAGAATCTCATCTGCACAAACATCTGATATTTTTTTTAAATCTAATTGCTCTGAGAGAAGCTCAAAGGCTTTTTGAGACAAGTATAGTTGTTTGTCATCATAAGATACTAAGACGTATTTTGCATTTGGATTTGCCCACAAATTAGTTACTGCTAAAAGCGTATCCGGGCGATAAGTAGTTGTTGGAATATATGCATCATTTGCTTTGAATAAAACAACTACGACCTCTTCTATTTTTGGATCCACGTCTCCTCGTGTGTCATGTCCACCTACCGCTTGGCCGTCTTTTGGACACCAGGGAACAGGATGCTTTCCTTTTGCTATTAACCTTGCCTGATTTAGTTTTTGAAATTGCCATGTGATGAAGTGATTATAACGCTCATCAAATGTGTAAAATTTTCTAGTCCAATCTATTGAATAGCCAATCTCTTTCATTCCTTGTTCTATCTCTTTTGAAAAGTAGAGTACAAGCTCTTTTGGATCGGTCAATTCCTTTGCTTTTTCTTTTGGTATATTGTAAATGTTTTCAAAAACACCTAGAATTTCCCCATCTTGTTCTTCTAAACGTTTTGCCATTGCAAAAATAGGGGTACCAGTAACATGAAATGCCATTGGAAAAAGAACATTTTTTCCAAGCAATCGCTGATATCTGGCGTATATGTCAGTAGTCGTATAAGTTCTCGCATGCCCTACATGCTGAGGTGAATTTGGATAAGGATACGCGGCAGTCAGATAAAATTTATCACCACTACCTATCTGAGGCTCAAAAATTTTTGTCTCTTGCCATTTCTGTTGCCATTTTTTGTGAATTTCTTTTAGATCTAAGTTAGAGTCCATCATGTAATTTACGAAACTGAAATATTTAAGCGTTATTAAGAGATTAAATATCAACTATCTTCTTTTTTTGGTTTATTTTGTATTTTTTAGTCAAAAGATAATTATATTAACATAAATGTAGTCTGTGTTTGCATGGCATCAAAATGGAAAGCAGTCACGCAAGTGGCAAGAATACTATTGGGAGTAGCTGCCGGTTATCTGGTTTATTGGCAATGGTATACAATAAGACGCGGGGATCCCGAAACCCATGCTTTAGCCGCTGGATTAATCGTAGCAATAATGGTTATAGTGCTTTTGAAAAAAATAAATAAAGGGGAAGGCTAGAAAACTCCAAGGACATTTTTCAAAATTGTGCGAATAAAAAAGATTAAAATTTGAAGTGTTTTCTTATTTTTTCCCTTTTTGGCATTCCCTGTGCGCCTGCATTCATAACTTTTGATGCAGCGCACGCATGTCCCATTCTCACTGCTTCGTAAAATGAACGTTTTTCAAGACGTCCGCAAATAACTCCGGATGCAAATGCATCTCCAGCTCCAAGTGTATCTACAACTTTTGGTGCATTAAATGGAGGAACATCATAAAGCGCACCTCCAAATGTGCTTACTGATGCAGGGCCATGTCCAACTTTTAGTATCGCAGTAAGGTTAAATTCTTTTGAAAGTGTGCGTATTTTCTCTTTTGATTGAGATCCACTAATTGCACCAAGCTCTTTTTGATTTAATATCAAAACATCTACCCTCTCTATTATTTTCTCAAGTTTTTTTATTCCGTTATGTGAAGCTGCACGTCCTGGATCAAAAGAGAGCGGAATCTCGTGTTTTCTGGCATTTTTTGATGCTTGTTCAAGCCAGCTTAGCGGGCAACCAGTCATGTGCACCCAACGTGCTGACGATATAAACGAAGATTCAATATTTCTTGGCTCATCTGCAGAACCCGGATCTTCAATCACCATGACCTGTCCATGTTCATCTATTAAAATTACTGATAGTCCAGTTCTACCTTTTCTTATTTGTTTTATACGTGTGATATCTACTCCTCTTTTTGCAAGCTCTGCAATAAGATAATTTCCGTGCAAATCTGCACCTGTAGTTGCAATAAGCCCTGCCGTGTGATTTAGTTTTAAACAATTCATAGATACATTTGCAGCAGAACCCCCAGGTCCAAATTGAGATGGCATACGCATAAACGAAGTTTTATCTGGCTGTGGGAATTCCTTTACATAATCACGAACATCATACACTAAATGCCCGACACAAGCAACATCAAATCTTTTCATAACCAAACCCCTGTATGAAAACAAACCCTAAAGCATATATAAGTTTAATGATGAAATTGGTTTAGGTGATTACTATTCGTGCATCTTTCGCACTTTTATTGTGTATATTCATTTCTTTTGCTCTGCAAATATTTATCGGTGGCTACACGCAATTATTCTACTTCAATCCATCCGATTTACATCTTTGGCAATTTGTTACTTCTATGTTTTTGCACGGTGATCCAATGCACATATTGTTCAACGTGTATGCTTTATTTGCATTCGGACCATTACTTGAAAATCGAATAGGAACTAAAAATTTCTTAATATTGTACTTTGTTTGTGGGATAGTTGGCAATCTACTTTATTATCTAACTATTCTTTTTGGAATCATACCTCCAATACCTGCCTTAGGTGCATCTGGAGCAATATTTGGGATTTTTGGTGGGCTTGTAATTACTGATCCACATTTGACACTTTTGATATTTGGCATAATTCCTATGAACATACGTCATGTGGCAGTTTTATGGTTTGTGCTTGAATTTTTAGGAACATTTAATTCAGCTTCCGGGATCGCATCTGCAGCTCATTTGGGTGGGCTTGTTGCTGGGTATTTGCTTGTAAAATATTATTTTAAGAGAAAAACATACGTGGTCTCAGATTCATATTATTGGAAAAAATATCAAGATAGATACTAATTATCAGATACAATCGTATTATGGTTGTATATAAAAACATTTGAACACCATGCATTTTTTTCTGCAACTTTGCGCACGCAATAGCGTACAATTGTATATAAAACATCTATGTTTTGAGATCTTTTTTTGCAAATTGGTGCGTACAATAAAATACAATTGTATATAAAAACATCTAAATACAAATAGTTTCATGGCAGTTACAGTTGTGGTCGGCGGACAATACGGGGATGAGGGAAAGGGCAAAGTCATTTCATATTTGGCTTTTGCCGATAAACCAAGTGTCATTGCACGTGGTGGTGGGGGTCCTAACGCCGGACATTCTGTTGAGCACAATGCAAAAAAATACAAAATACGCCTTGTGCCCTCAGGTTTTGTGCAAAAAAATGCACAACTTGTGATAGGTGCAGGTGTGTTTGTAGATCCAGAAGTATTTTTGCAAGAAGTAAAAAATTTTGATCTTGGAACAAGATGCAAAATTGATAGACGTGCCACGCTTATAACTCAAGAATATAAAGACTTAGATGGTGCAAGTGCCCATTCAAAAAATATAGGGACAACAAAAACTGGAATGGGTCCAACTGCATCTGCGCGTGCATCAAGAACCGCATCTTTTGTGAGCAGTGACGAGCGCTTAGCTCCTTATCTTTGTGATTGTCATGAAATTGTGAACGGATCAAAAAATGTTCTTGTGGAAGGTTCTCAAGGATTTATGATTTCAAATCTGTATGGGACTTATCCATTCTGTACCTCAAAAGATGTTTCTGCAAGTACTGTTTGTGCTGAAGTTGGGCTTGGCCCGACTCGTGTGGATACTGTAGTTATGGTTATCAAAGCTTATACTACGCGCGTTGGAAATGGACCGTTTGCTGGAGAAGTTAGCGAGGACGAAGCAAAACGAACAAATACTCAAGAATATGGTACAGTTACCGGAAGACCTAGAAGAACCAATCCAAATTTGATTTGGGATGAGATCAAAATGGCAGCAAAAGTTAATGGAGCAAATTGTATTGCACTTACAAAAATAGATGTAAAATTTAGCGAGTGTGCGAATAAAACTCAATATTCGCAATTAAGTGCCAGTGCTATTGAATTTATTGAGCAAATAGAAAAAAATACTGGCGTGCTGGTTGGACTTATAGGAACAGGACCAGATGCTAAAGACATGATTGACAGGCGAGATTCGCTTGGAATAAAACGTTGAGCGTATAGATATTCTCCTTTGTAAGTCTGAATTAGATTTTATTCTTTGTATTTTTTACAATTTCTTTTTTTATGCGATGTTTTTTTCCACTCATCAACAGAACACTCAAATCTCCTGAACGCTCAAGATAAGCTTCTTTTACATTGCAAATTTTACTTATAGAATGAACTCGTAGCATTTCAGTTAAATCCTCTTTTGATATATCTTCATCGTCAATATTTTTTGAAAGAATTCTACCGTTTTTTATCAAAAGTGTAGGTTTTCCGTTTAGAATATACGACATAAACGGATTGTGTTCAGATACTTTGGACATAATTATTTGTAAAAAAACCACTGTCGCTATCGCAATCATCGCGTTTGCTATACCTACTGTGTCCTGTGGATATATGAGCACGTCACCGACTGCTGAGCCAAGTGCGATTATTATTATCAAATCCATCGGAGAAAGATGCGCAAGTCGTCTTTTTCCGGCAATTCGTAAGCGGTTAAAAATCTACTGGCAACGTCTCAAAACCAACCATCAAAACTGGCA
>CAZHIX010000039.1:0-8971 GCA_964532715.1 Microcaldota archaeon
TCAAAACCCACTACGTTTTGAAATTCCCAAATGTTTTTTGCATTTGGTCTCACCAGACTGCTTGTGCAGTCTGATGGCCTCGCCGGGGCTTCTATTTGGCTTGAATTGAAAAACTTCTGTAGTTTTGAAATTTCCGATGTTTTTCAAATCCGTTCTCACTATGTCATATGCGCGATTTGTTGGTGTCACCTGAGGCTTAGTCTGTTTGTTCATCATTTGTTTTTGAAAACCAATCTGTCCTAATAAGTGCCATCTGATGAAAAATTAGATACTGAGCTTCTGCTTTTTCTATATGAGCTTGCAAACTCGCGCATTGATTTTATATCTGGAGTGTTGTTCTGATCAAAAACAGACCTTATTTGCATCTTTTTTGTAGGCATTTCTTTTTCTTCACTCTTTTTTTTATCTCCACTACTTATCTGTGCGCCACTTATCGCGTCGTTTATGAGTGAGTGCTCGCGAATTTGTGCAAAAATTATCAAGAATATGACTGCAACAAGCCTAACGTTTCTATCCGGGCTATCTAGTATCACTGCAATAAAAAAGGCCATAAATATGATTAAAACCCATCTAAGTAATATTGACGTGTCTGCCATAAACTAACCGTTCACTCTTTTTTTGACTAAGCTACTTCAATTCAAATTATGCCTAACCTACATATCCTATTGTGCCAATGCTTTTAAAAGTTATAATGCGTGCTCAAATACATGAAAAATATGTCATTTGTACTATTCACAATATGCACACTTATCATTTGTGGCTACTCTCAGATTTCAGATGTCGTGCAAAAAACAACTGCAATTGAAGATGCTATAAATAAGATATCTGATTCAAACAAAGTTTCTGCATATGACAATTTTATAGGCTACGATGGAAATGAATACGTTATAGTGTATATTGAGCAAGTGGCTTCATTTCTTCTAAGAATAGACAAAGTTTCTGATAAGTATACTTCTGTTTTTGTAACTAACGAAAATGAAATACAAACTATTTTGCAAACCCGTTATTCTCAATATGATAATCAAAAACATAATATTGAACAACTAAGTTTGCAATCAAAAGAAAATATACTTCAGTTCAACGACTCTCGTTTTTTACATGAAGCCAAATACGATTTGTTACTTGGGGTTAGTGATTTTAGTTGTAAAAACTACGAAGAGTGTAAGACTGCTTGCAAACGCACAAAAGTATGTAATTACGTTCTTGAGAAAAACGGAGATGAAATAGTGTACCAATTAATCTCATATCAAGAGCAAAAATCAAATTTAGATTCCCTCATATCAAATTTTACGTCTACTAATATAGGTGATTACGATGAAGAATCGCAATTACTTGAATCATATTTGCAAATAATAGAAAATATGAGAGGCTATGCTCAAAATATAACAAAACTTGGTTTTACAAATGAAAATAATCAGATATATGCTGGAAATATAATCTATGATATAACTCCAATTGAAGATTCATACATGGCGATACAAACCGCAATTGCTCCTACTAAAGCTATAGAAGAAAGGTTGGCGTCCATAGAAACCATAAAACGCACCACGAGTTTAAATAGAAATAAAATACTTTTGCAAGAACAAAAAGACGAGCAAGTATCACAACAATCAGAAGTAATACAAACACAATTGGAAGCTTCAAATGAACAAACTTTGCAAAATGAAAGTAATAATGATACTCAAGTTCAGCAATATCCCCACTACATATTTGAAAACAATATTTTTACTACTGAAAATCTAATGTTATTTTTTGCACTATTAATAGTCATAACTACCGTGGTCTATATGCTCTATACTGTAAAAATGTGGTGGGATAAGAAAAACACAAATGGTTTTGTATCAAATAAATCTACTACAAAAAAAAATAGTGCATATAATGGACGTGGGATTGAACCTCTTGATTCAAACAAAAAAATAGAAAGTTTGGAAGATTTATTGTAAATTTTCTAAAAAGTTTTATCTCCTTTCTTCCAATTTGCGGGGCACATTGCTTTTGTCTTTAGTGCTTCCAATACTCGTAGTAAATCATCAATATTGCGTCCAACGTTTAAGTTTGAGATTGCGCTATATTGCAGAATTCCATCTGGGTCTATCAAAAATGCACCTCTCAATGCAGTCCCATCACTTTCAATCAAAACTCCAAACTGTCTTGATAGTGTGTGTGCTGTATCTGCCAACACTGGATATTTCACATCTTTCAAATCACGTTCAAACCATGCTTTGTGCGAATATGCTGAATCTGTGGATACTGCAATTATTTGACAGTCTTGAGATTCAAACTTATCTTGATTTTGTGCAAGTGATTTAAGCTCAGTTGGGCACACAAAAGTAAAATCCCGCGGATAAAAAAACAGCAACGTCCATTTTCCAAAAATTTCTTTTGAAGATATTTTTTTTATCTCCTCATTTTGATATGCGTCAAGTAAAAATTCTGCACACTTTTCACCTACTTTCATCTAATCACCTTTATTTGCTCCTGTATTATACTTAAAAGTTAAATGTTTTTAACTTTATGTTTTACATATAAAACATTAGATTTAGTGATATACAAAAAAGGCGAAGCGCTATCCAAGCGCCTTTTAGTTACTTGATATAATTGCTCTATTACAAAATCTGTTCAAGTCGCTAAGTGTCTGTTCATCCTCAAATTGGGTTGGAGACCCCGCAACTCAATCGACGTCTAAAGCCGTCGGTGCACCAACGCCTGTGTACAGGCGTTGATTGCGTTGCGGGTCCAATTTGGGGATAGACTGCCGAATGAGGGATACCCCACTGCTTGCAGTGGGGACTCTTCGGCGGGCTTCATCTGTAATCTTATATCGTTCGTTAGTTTTTTGCATTAATTCAGCTTCAAAGTTTTTTATGTATTGTTGCTTTAGCAATTTTTGTTTTGCAAGTTCTTTGAATACTACTGTTTCTATTTCGCAACACACTCTAAGTGCATTTTGTTTGTAGTTTTTTATTGCATATGTAATGCATCTTACTCCAATCGTAAGTGCAGTTCCTATACTTATAATCCCACCAACCAATAAAATGTCTGCTAATGTTTGGTGATCTTTTTTTGTTGCATAACTTAGTGTGTTTAATGCTATCCCACTTGTAGCTAAGATTATAGTCGCCTGTCCTTCAAATTTAAATTCCTGCTTAAGATTTGTAGTTAATGAAATATTTCGTGGCAACTTCAATTTTTCAATCACGTTTTCTGAAATAATATTTTTCTCGTCCTGGTTAATTTTGGTTGCAACTTTATCAATTATACTCTCAACCATAGTCTTTTGCATATTTTCAAATGCATTACGTTTTATTTTTTTTGTTAATAACGAACTAAATTTATCTTCATGGATTGCCTTATTTTTCAATTTTATCAATTTGCGCGCCTGTTTTGGTTCTAATACATATGAACTGTAACATTGTGCCATATTCTCACCATACGGATCTATTCAACAACTTCTCTATATTGCAAGTAGTTTATATCTTGTTTCTTCTTGGTTTTTGATATATCTCTTGTTCGCCAAAGTTTCTTGAAATAGATTTCAATCTAATATACCTATGTTGTTCCTCATTATTATATCTTTTCAAATGTTCTGCAAGTGGTTTTATCAAATTCACACTTGCGCTCACACACATATCTTCATTTTTAGTGATTGCAAATTCATTTTGTTCTATAATCGGAGCAATGTATCTCTGGCATGTCTGTAATGATTCTTCTGTTCCAATAATCTGATTCGTATTTTTAAATAGCAATTTCAAATCTTCATTCATCTCATTTGCAATATCTTTATCTATCTGGCACTCATTTTCAACTCTTTGCATTATGTTCTTGGTTGCGCCCTCAATATCTAATGCACAAATCTGTTGCATGAGTTTTGACCAAAATATTATATATGGATAAAATTCATTTTTTATCAAATCTATATCCTGTGTCCCGTTTTTATTCATCTGAACTTTTTTTGCAATATTTATGTCAAATAATTTTGCAATATGGCTCTTTTCTATATAAAATCTTGCTATGCTCTCTTTTCTTTGAACTAAAAACTGCTCGTCAATATCATGATCAAAATATGCTAAACAAAACGATGCCCATTTAGAAAATAATTCTTTTTGTTCAAACTCTAAAGTACCTTGCCACGAATACATGTTTGAGAGTATATTCTGTTGCAGTATATCTGTATCTATCATTAAATTAATCCAGTCATCTTGTGAATATAAAACTGTGTATTGTTAAATCAGAATAACTAAAAATAAAAAAAATTTTAATTGACAAGACGTTGCAATACTCGCTTGCCATTACGCACTCAAAAATGTTTAGTTCTTGAGCTTTTTGCACAGATTTTCATACATGTCTAAAACTATATCGTCAATCTCATATTTGTGCTTCCAACCCCACTCTTTTCTTGCAGATGAATCGTCAATTGTTTTTGGCCAGGAATCTGCAATCTTTTGTCTGAAATCTGGTTTGTACTCCACTACTAAATTTGGAATTTTTTTCTTTACTGCTATCTCAAGTTCCTTTGCACTAAATGAAAGCGCAGTAAGATTGTAACTTGTATGCACAGTTAATTTTGATGCATCAGCTTTCATCAACTCAATTATTGAGCGAATTGCATCTGGCATATACATCATAGGTAAAACTGTTTGCTCTGAAACAAAGCACTCATATTTGCCAGTTTTTATTCCATCATAAAATATTGCAACTGCATAATCAGTTGTTCCGCCACCGGGGGGAGTTTTCCATGATAAAAGACCTGGAAATCTTAGTGATCTTACGTCTACTCCTAGCTTTTGATGATAATAGTTGCACAAAAGCTCTCCGGCGACTTTGGTTACACCATACATTGTGTTTGGTTCCAAAACTGTTCTTTGAGGAGTCATATCTCTTGGAGTAGTTGGTCCAAACGCTGCAATTGAAGATGGCCAAAATACTTTTATTTTGTGTTTTGCTGCCAAGTCCAAAATGATTTTTAGCGACTGCATATTTACATTCCATGCAAGTTGTGGGTTTTTTTCTCCTGTTGCAGAAAGTATTCCTACAAGATGATAAATTTCAGTAATTTTATGTGATTCAACAAGCGCAGTTATTTTCTTCTCATCGGTTGCATCCATCACTTCAAATGGTCCATCTGCAATCTCAGGCAAAGCTGGACGTAAATCAACTCCAATTACGTTTTCTTTTCCATAAGCTTTTCTAAGTTCAATTATTAGCTCAGAACCAATTTGTCCATTAGCTCCAGTAATTAGTGCTTTCACATATATCACCAATGCCAATTTGAAAGCAAAATTATTAAAACGCCGTTTTTGATTTGATTATTTTTCGCATATTGACGAAGAAGTAAAAAACTCAGATGCAGAGTCTATATGAACTCATACGTGAATCTGTAATCCATATATATATATATAAATATGAGACGATAAAGCTCAAGCGTGAAGATAGCCTTCAAGGGGTGTGGGTGTGAGATTCAATCAACAGTTTAGCGATAGCAGTATTTCTAATGCTCAATTAACTGTTCAGCAATCAGAACAAAAACAAATGAAAATGTCTATTTTTACGAATATGAGATATGTAAAATTCGCAGAGAATGTATCAAAAAAAGAACAGGACTTATCATTTAGAAATGCGGTTGAAGGAATTTTGCATATGTATGGAGTATCGATGGAAAAAGCAGCAGATATTTCAAAAAAACTTTTAAGTGGAGCCGAATTTGACAACTTCGAGATGAAGATTATCCGTATGGTAGTCCAAGATACATATTCTAAAAATCCAACAGGAATAAAAATTATCGGATACGCCACAAATGAAGAGGAAGATAAACGCGAGCATAACGAACTTATTTCTCAAACACGTGCACAGGCATCGGCAGACGGACTTATGGCATTATTTGAAGTAGGAGGAATAAGGGTAAAAGAAAGTTATTTCCAAACCGAGGGAAAAATTGTAAATATCGATTTGGTCCAGATGTATGAGTACCTTGAGGGAAAACAAATAACTCTTGGGAATGCAAGAAAAATTCAGCTGCCAAAAGAACAACAGGAGACTGCCTCAAAACTTCTTTTAGAGCTTGGCGAACTTGTGGATATTAATAAGAACGGACAAATGCTGATACGCGATGAAGCGAAGGATAAATATTACGAGTTTATCCAAAAATATAAAGTTGAGAACCCATATTTGAATGCTTTAAGAGGAACGTCGTTTGAGATTAATTCGGAATTTTTTATATCGTCAACCGTTGAAACAAACAAAGTTGAAACCAAAACAGGAACAGTAAAAATTCCGATAAAAGTGAATCTTGGGATTGGAAATGCGCAGGTGGATGTTACATCTTCTGACTTTGAGAATAGAGTTAGAATCAGAGCCCGGATATACGATGCGGAAGGAAATGAGGTTGGAGAGTCGTTTATTCTAAGACCAAATGAACCTAACCAGAGCGCATATGCAAGCTTTGAACTGCCAAAAATTGGAGAGTATAAAGTCGAGGTAACATGCGAATATCTTGATGATGCGCTAAACCCGTTAATGGTTACAGAACCCATAGTAGTGCAAACAAGTTATATGATGCAGATTGAGAACTCGCCTTGGCAAAAAAATTCAGGGTTTCCGAATTTTGAAGAGGATAATAAACCACGAAAGATAGAAAAGGCAGAATATGAGTTAGACATGCCGATGATATTCAACCCTAATAGGCAGTTTGCTCCGATTGCTGATGAGAATGTAGATATTGAAACTTCTCGCCTGTTGCCCTCACTTGCAAGTTTTGGCGGGTATAAAATTGAATCTAAAGATGAAGTCGAATTCCAAAATGTCTGGGCTAAGGCGTATTACCTGAGTAAAAACGGATACGATGCCACAGAGCAATCAAAGCTACTTTTGCAAAATTGGGATATAGACAACATGCAGGAAAAATATTTCAAAAACGCACAGGGGCAGAGCGTGGAAAGTCTAAGAAGCGAATTTAGAAAAAAACTTTTAGAGGGAGACGCAGTTGGAGCGCGACAGATGCTTGAAGATGAAAACATCGGAAGAATGCTTGATGAAATCGTGGGAAACTCAAATATGAAGATACAGACGGAAAAAATGCTCGTGGGAACGCTTTCGGTAGATTACAGAAACAGAAATGCGATGCAGGCGATTTATCGTTCAATTAAAGGAATGCGAAATGAAGACGAACCCATTATTATGTTATATGGGTTTGGAATAAAACAGGAGTTTTACCAGTACGCCGCTAAAAATATTAAAGAAAACGGCATGGTTGCCAGCAAAGAGACTATCATTGGCAAAGGAGTGAGCGTAGGAATCGGGGCAAACGCATCCATGCTCTTAAATATCAAAGATTTGCCGGTTGTTTTCGGGTTTGAAGCTGTATATGAAAAGGATCGGACAAGAGGCAAATTTAGTTTGCAGAATCCGGTCAATAATCTCGGGTTTTTGCCGATTTATATTCCAAATCTTAGCATTGAATTTTCGCCAGATAGACCGAACATAGATTTACAGATAGATACTAAAAAGGCGGGTTTTGACATAGACGGCAGATGGAGCACCTCGTTTTTTGGGGCATATGCAACCTATAAAGGCCAGACACAACAAACCGGGCTTTATGGAAGCGAGCAGGTATTTAGAAATTTTGGAGCGATTACATTAGTTGCAGAACAAAATGATAAATACGAGCCAAACAGCATGAGAATCAGCACTTCGTTTATGCTTGATTTGCAAAATCTCAGGCCGGAGCAGATAGGTGTGCAGTTTGATAAAAGAACAAATAAGACCGACATTACGATAGGAATTGGCAGGTATCTGAATCAGCCAAGCGGGCATAACCCGTATTACATAAATGCCAGTATTACATTTTGATGATTTGTGAATGTGATGATATGAAAAACACAAAACTTTTTTTTGCTATTTTTGCGATATTTGCATTAGTTGCAATCGCATTTTCGATAGACATCACAAGCTGTCAGGTTTTGGATATAGCGGGAGCCACGTATGATTTGCAAAACGACGTTACAGGAGGTATCATATGCTTCAATGTAACTGCACCTAATATTACTCTGGATTGCGCTGATCATGCAGTTATTGGCAGTGGCTCGATTAAGCTACATGGGGTTTACTCGGATCAATTTAACACAACGATAAAAAATTGCGATATAAACGGATTTGGAAATGGGATATATATGAATTCCGCAGATTATGCAAATATAACTAACAACATAATTAATGTCCCTGATTTGACATATTGCAGTTATTCCAGCGGGCCAAGTTGTTCTGCAATATACATAAATAGTTCTAATTACTCGCAAATAATTTCAAATGAAGTTTCCACGCCAGGTTATGCTATAGTTATTTATGGAGCTAGTTCAATTTCTCATAATCATACAATTCAGCACAATGACGTTTCTGTTTCGAACTATTCGGCTATTTTTATATCTCGTGCATCGGAGGTTTTGACTAGTTTCAACCGCGTTTCGGCTGCAATGAGTAGCGGTATTGTATCGGATTATGTACATAATCAAACAATTGAACACAATAATGTAACCTCTGACTTCGACGCGGTTGGAGTTCTATTGTATTCTTTTAATGCTGTAATCCAACACAATAATCTTAACTCAATGAATGATGCGCTATTTATCGGTTATGGCGCAGGCAATAGTATTGCCCAATATAATAACATCGTTAGCTCGGACAGTTTAGCTATCCGTCTTGAATCTAGCTCGAATAATACAATCCAATACAATGAAGTAACTGCAAACGATACTGCCATCGGCGCCCACATGAGCTCAAACAATATAGTTCAATACAACAACGCCACCGCCACCTATCGTGCCATCTGCCTCCAATCCAGCTCCAACAACACAATCCAATACAACAACGCCACTGCAAACAATAGTGCCATCTTCCTCTACACCAGCTCCAATAACAACATAATTCAATACAACAACGCCACCGCCACCTATCGTGCCATCTGCCTCCAATCCAGCTC
>CAZHIX010000039.1:9071-10212 GCA_964532715.1 Microcaldota archaeon
CAACAACACAATCCAATACAACAACGCCACTGCAAACAATAGTGCCATCTTCCTCGGCTTTGAATTTAATAACAACATAATCCAATACAACAGAGTCACTACTAGCAACAGCCTTGCCATCCTCCTCTACTTCAACTCAAACAACACAATTCAATACAACCACGCAACTGCAAACGATGGTGCCATCTACCTCCAATCCAGCTCAAACAACATAATTCAATACAACAACGCCACCGCCACTGACTTCACTGTCATTTTCACCAGCTCATGCCCCAACAACACAATCCAATACAACAACATCACTGCGATCGACGTTCCCATCCTTCTTGACTCCGACAACAGCATAATCCATCACAACAACATAACGGCAAACGATCTTGCTATCTGGCTCATTGGCTCAGGCAATACTTTTTATCAAAACACTATTAGTGCAAGTACTTGGGTTAATGATGAGTCTGGGGGTAATCATTTTAACACAACCAACACCGGCAACATCTACTATTTCGCAAACGGAACACCGAGTTGGGAAGTCTATGATATTACGTGCACTACAAACTGCCCATGGGCTGATGGTGGAAGTGATAGGCCATTTGATTCATCAATAACTCAATGGATTGACCTAGGACAAGACTGGCATCCATACACTGAAAACTCAATAGTAACGATGTGTGAAGAATCGACAGCTCCGGCCTGTTTCGGAGAGTGCACACAATCTAACAATGAATGCATGCAAATTCCGGACGTGATGCAGGCTCAAAACTTTAGTTGCGGTTGCGATTGCCCAACGGCGGGTTGGTATAATTTGAGTGTAGGAGAAATGGGTGCAATTGATGGGGGTTGGCAAATTAGGTTGGTTAATACTGGTGCCGACTATCATGTGGTATTTGATATCTTAGATGAAAATGGAGATCATTTAGGGCAGGTAGGGACTAATGCCAATACTACCTATACATTTACTCAAGCCTCAACTGGCAAATCAGTAAAAATTAGAATCGGTAATGTTCAACCAGAATTTACATTTGATTTTATGAAGGCTGAATTCTGGCTTTCTGGAGTCTGCCCACTGGGCCAGATTTTCAACACAACGACTTGCCCGTGCCAAGATTCTGGATATAATTGTGAGCAAAAAAGATTCACTGCA
>CAZHIX010000039.1:10222-11333 GCA_964532715.1 Microcaldota archaeon
CTGCATGTTTCGGAGATTGCACAAATGAAATTCAAACTTGTGCATGGGGAAATATTAACGCTCAGATCAGATCCTGTAGCTGTGATTGTTGGAGTAAATTAGATACCTATGGAACAATCCACAATGGATCCAATCTCGTATTTAGAAACTCCAACCAGCAAGTGAGTAGTTTGAGAGCCGTGGTCGTTGAAGCAAGCGAAACCTCCATCACGTTTGCATTTTATGATAATGAAGGAAATTATCTTGGAGAACTTCAAACTCCGACCATGGGGACATTTAATTATTCCAACCCAAACAATGGGGAAATGGTTACTTTTAGATTAACTTCGTATTGGGATGAAGAATACAAAACCTCATTACAGGCATATCTAACATGCCCGAACTATCAAATATTTGATAAAGAAACATGCACGTGTCAAGAGGTAAATGATATTTGTGAACAATCTATTGCACCTGCATGCTTTGGCGCGTGTGCAAATGATGCGAAAGAATGTTTAATTCCGCCGCTTACAGATTCTTGCTCATGTGAATGTTCTGAATTTGAAGATGCGATTGTTTGGGAAGCAGGCGAGGGCGAAATTGAACTGATTGGAACTGGTTCTAGTGCAACACGCATAAATATCACAGACATAAACTCAGCTAGGGCAAAAATCAATTTGTTATGGAACAGTGGACCACTAATAGATTTTGGAACACTTCAGATTGGTGAGGCGAATACTTACAGAAGCGCACAAGGACCATTAACTATCAAATATGTTAAGTATAATTCAACCACACAAAAAGGAACTTTTGCATTACTAAATAATACATGCTCACAATCCGCCCCAAAAACATGGTTCAATGATAGTAATTGCAGTTGTGTTTGCGACCCACTCAATTATTATGATATACTAAATCCATACGAAGTGCTCCCTATACAAATCTATTACTCAAACGGGCTCAGTATTAGATTATTAGATATAGTTATGGAAGAACCATTTCCTGCTCAATTTGGTATATATGATGAAAATGGGGATTTGATAGGTACAATTCTTGTAAATCCCGGACAGATTTATACATTTGCTCAATCCAGTACTGGTAGAAGCATTCAAATTAAAGTGATTAACACCGC
>CAZHIX010000040.1:0-693 GCA_964532715.1 Microcaldota archaeon
AGAAAGAACTATATGTTTAGATTTTTGTTTAGAGATAAAACGCAACACCCTAAAACTGCATAAAAACGAGTTTAAATATTTGTGCACATAAAGTATTGATACAAAAAGCATAAGACAACTACAAAACTGTTTGTGATTGAATGGTAATATATTCTTACAAAAATATGGCGAAAAAATTGAAAAATTCAAAACATAAAATAGATGTTAAAATAACTCAGTTTCTAAGAAATGAACCCATACATGAATTATCGTATCGTGAATACAAATATTTACACACTCAACTAACAGCTATACGGATAAACGAGATGATGACTGGCAAAAAACACAAAAACATTGATCAGATGCTAAAATTTGCTCTTTGGATTTGTAATGCAGATAAGCAGATTGAACAAAATAAAACCCCAGTAATACTTGACTCTAAATATGAATTACAAATATACGAAATTGTGCAATTGTGGAGATTAGAAAAAGATGCAAGAAATTACACACAGTATACATCAATAAGACAAATGCTTGGGCAGAGAATAGGAAAACTCTACAATTGTTTGTTTGAAAATACACCACATGAGATGTTTTGGCAAAATGTTGCTATTACCATGAATATGGTTGATTCCGTATCGGATATAAAAAAGGACGTTCGACTTGGATATGCACCTAAACCAACAATTATGGAAAAATTAGCGATCGTAGCGC
>CAZHIX010000040.1:703-10434 GCA_964532715.1 Microcaldota archaeon
CAAATCTCGGAGTAATAAGATCATTTAGATTTCTTTTTGCACCTGCAATTTATACTATAAAAGGCGGGTTTGAAAATGAGGATAAAAAAGATATAAAACAAAATTTAGGCAACTGATTTTTTTATTTCCAAAAGAGCTTTGGAATAGAACATATAACTTACACAAGCACTAAGTACTTCTGCTAAAGCCATACCTGCAAACAACCCTGCAAGACCAAAGAGTATTGAACCGATGTACGAAAAAAATATCATGAACACCAATAGACGTAAAATTATTAGTGCACCTGCCCAGATTGGTTTTTTGATGGAATACAAAAATGAGTAAGTAAGTGCAGATATTCCCCACGCCCAATAACAAAAAGGAACTATTGTGAAATATAGGACTGCAGATTTGACTACGTTTTCATCTGAACTAAAAAGATATGCAACTTGAGGCGCAAACAACATTATTATTACAGAAACTAAAAGCCCCCATGCAGATGCAGACTTAAGTGCTAAAGACATACCTGAGTTTATCCGCTCAAAATTTTTTGCACCAAAATTTTGACCAACAAATGGAGAAACCGCACCTGAAATAGAGATGATTCCTATTATTGCAAGCGATTCCACACGAGTAGCTACTCCAAAACCACCAACTGCTTCATGCCCATACGCAGAGACAAAAAACGTAATTGTAGCAACTGTTAGAGGCATTACAAGATTTGACATGCACGCAGGGATTCCGATAAATAAAATTTGACTCCAAGAAGAGAACAGTTGCGCTTTAGATGGGATTGAAAATTCTAACATATTGAGTCTTTTTATGATGTAAAAAGATGCAGTAGCAGATATTACCCATGCAAGAGAAGTTGCAATCGCCGCACCTCTCATCCCAAGTGCCGGAATTGGACCCAAACCAAATATCAGAATTGGATCTAAAATTATATTTATGATTGCAGAGGTGGACATTATAATTGCAGGAGATTTTGTATCACCCACAGCACGGTTTGCTGAATTTGATATTATAGGTAATGCAAGTAAAAACACCGTTAAATAGTATATTGACATGTATTGAGCGATTAATTCAAGCACGTGCCCACTTGCACCTAATGAAGAAAAAACGAGGTTTATCGAAAAAAGCCCAAATGACGAGAGCACAGCGATTATCACCATACCTAAAAGTATAGAATGAGTAGTAAGTTTTCTTACTTGTTCAAAATCTTTTTTCCCATATGCAAAAGAAACGAGTGCAGTTACTCCGCCACCTATACCGAACATTATTGACTCAAAGGCAAAAAATATTGGAAAAATATACCCCATTGCAGATAATTCATCTGCACCGAGTTGACCAAGATAGTAAGTGTCCGCAATTTGAAAAAACATTATTGCAATCATTCCGATAAAAAGTGGGATGGTCAATGAGAACAAAGTGCTTTTGATTGGACCTTCGCTGAGATTTTTTGAGTTTTTCATCTAACCGCCAGAAAATTAACTAAACTAAAGAATAAAGATGCTGGATTGATGATTTTTATAAGCCTGCAAACTTTTTAAGCGCATCGACTTTGTCCAATTTCTCCCAGCTGAAATCTGGATCGTCTCGCCCAAAATGACCATAAGCAGCAGTCTTAGAATAAATCGGTTTGCGAAGATTTAAGTCCGCAATTATTTGCCCAGGTTTTAATCTGAAATTTGATTTTATTATTTCAATGAGTTTTTGGTTTGAAAGTTTAGATGTACAGTGAGTATCTACCCAAACAGAGACGGGTTCGCTTTTTCCAATCACATAACCAAGCTGAACAGTGCAACGTTTTGCCAGTTTTGCACCTACGATGTTTTTTGCGATATATCGCGCCATGTAAGATGCAGAGCGATCAACTTTTGTACAGTCTTTTCCCGAAAAACAGCCTCCACCGTGTGGAGCCATACCGCCATAAGTATCTACAATTATTTTTCTTCCAGTCATGCCAGTATCGGATGCGGGACCACCGATTACAAAACGCCCAGTCCCATTAACAATCACATTTGTTTGTTCGCTAAAATATTTTCCAAGAACAGGTTTTATTGCATGTTCAATTAAATCCGCTTTAATCATATCAGAAGTGATTGTCTTACCATCTGAAAGTTTGTCATCGTGTTGCTGGGCAATTACCACAGTAGTGACTTTTTGAGGAACGTGATCGTCGGAGTATTCCACAGTTATTTGTGCTTTTCCATCTGGGCGCAAATATGTGAGTGTATTATCTTTTCTAATTTGAGACATTTTTTGAGTAAGTTTATTTGCAAGAAGAATAGGTAATGGCATAAGCTGAGCAGTTTCATCAGATGCGTAGCCAAACATTATTCCTTGATCTCCTGCACCTATTTCTTCAAGTTTTTGTTCATTTACACCTTGTGCAATATCTGGAGATTGCTCATGAATCCCTACAAGCACACCTGAACCCAAATGATCAAATTGATATTGAGGCTTTGTGTATCCTATTTCTTTTATTGTTCTTCGCGCAATTGATTGCACATCTGCATATCCTTTTGTTGAAATTTCCCCACTAATTACAATTAATCCAGTTGACACTAAAGTTTCAACTGCAACATGTGAATGTGGGTCTTGGCGCAATAAATCATCAAGTATAGCATCAGAAATCTTATCGCAGACTTTGTCTGGATGACCTTCGGTTACAGATTCGGATGTGAATAGGTAGCTCATATAAAAACCTCTACATAACTTAGAGAAGTTTGTTCTTAAAAGGTTTTCAAGATGACAACACAGATGGAGAAATAACTATAGTAACAAGTTTAGTATATCTTATCGTGATGATCAAAATCTAGGAATAAAACAAATTCCGATTCTAGATCAACTTGAAAATGAATAAGAACAAATGATTGCTTTCGATTTTTGAATATATGAATTTATATAGCTTTCAATGTTTTTCGAAAGCTTTTTATAATCGCGGAAATATAATGAGACTATGAAAAAGAAGGAGTGGGTTTATCGATTAATTTTACATTTGGCTATTGAAAAAAAAGAATTTAGAACTACACAGATATCCATTTCAAAAAAACTTAGTATTTCTTTGAGCACGGTAAACAATGCGATTGTGCCCCTTGAAAAGATTGGAGCGATACAGATCAAGAATATGGGTTTTGAAATAATTGATATAAAAAAAATAATTACATTTTGGGCCAGTGCAAGAAATCTGCAAAAAGATATTTTATACAGCACTAGAGTAGAGATGCCAGTTGCTCAAATTGAGAAACAGCTACCTGCAAATGTAATTCTTGGAGCATATTCTGCGTATAACGCCAGATATCAAGACTTACCTGCTGACTATAGTGAGGTATATGTATACGCAAATGAAAAAACTCTTTTAAAAATAATGAATCGGTTTAAATTGTCAAAAGGCCCTGCAAATTTAGTAGTACTCAAAGAAGATGAGAAAATGAAAGATGTTTCTGACAATAACATAGCACCTGCAGGTCAAATTTATTGTGATTTATGGAATCTTAAACAATGGTATGCAAAAGATTTTCTTAAATCTCTTGAGGAAAGATTTAGATGGTAAACGAATTTTGGGAATCGAGACTTACAGATGCTAGCTGGGAAAAATTGCTTGAACTCAACATAGAATACGAATTCATCTTAATTGGAGGATGGGCGACATACCTTTGGACAAAAGCCCATAAATCAAAAGACATAGATATTGTAGTTGATTATGATACTTTGCAATCGCTTAGAACAAAATACAAACTACAAAAAAATGAGAGAATGCACAAATATGAAATAAAACAAGATATGTTTGATATTGATATTTATTTGCCATTTTATTCAAAACTCGCCATACCATTAGAAGACCTTGAACGATTATCAACAAAAATAGAAGGGATTAGAGTACCAAAAACGGAAGTTTTGCTACTTCTAAAACAAGCAGCGGAAATAGATAGAAGAAACACCATAAAGGGGAAAAAAGATTCTATAGATATAATGACTCTAATGCTTAGAACCTCAGTAGATATCAAAAAATATTTATTACTGGCAAAAAAATATAAGCTTGAAAAATATCACACGGAATTGATACATGTGATAGAAAAGTTTGATGAAGAAGATATAGATTATTTAGGAATTGATTATGTCCAGTTCAAAAAAGAGAAGAAAAGACTTTTGCAAATGATAAAAACTCAGGTGAAGTAAAAATTGAATGAAACCATTAGTAAAAAAATAAAATGATTATGACAACCAATCATAAAAATTGCAGATTAAGTCCCTTCTTCATACTCATTTGCATAATCTATTTGCTCTTGTGTAGGTTTATCAAGAACGATACCTTGCGACTTTAGAAGTAGTTTTGCAACCTCACCATCAACCTCGCTTGGAACTTTAATTATTCCTGCACTCAAGGTTTTGCGATTCTTTACTAAGTATTCTACAGACAAAGCTTGAACTGCAAATGAGCCATCCATTATTTCTATTGGATGCCCCTGACCCATTGGGCGAGCAAGATTTGCAAGACGACCTTCAGATAAGAGCAAAATTGATTTGCCATTTTTTAGAAAATACTTCTGAACATTTTGCTTTACTTCGTTTTTAGAAGAGCTCAGAGATTCAAGTGCAGGTATATCTATTTCCACATTGAAATGTCCAGCATTGCAAACAATTGCACCATCTTTCATTAATTCAAAATGCTCTTTTCGCAATACGTTTTTGTTTCCAGTTGCAGTTATGAAAATATCTGCCAGTTTGCATGCATCAGTATGACTTAGAACTTTGTATCCATCATACAACGCGCACAATGCACGGTTTTGCCCCGGCTCGTGCGCACCAAGAGTTGCATCTATTTCAACCACGATTACATTTGCACCAAGACCACGCATACGAGATGCAATTCCTCGCCCGCACCAGCCATATCCAAATACAGCCACAGTTTTTCCTGCGATTAGTAGATTTAAGCCCCGAACAAGTGCATCTGCAACAGATTGGGCAGTTCCAAATTGATTATCAAGAAGATATTTTGAGTGCGCATCGTTTACATCCATTATAGGTAATTTTAGTTGATTGTTTTTTTGCATTGCTCGCAGACGAACTATTCCAGTAGTAGTTTCCTCACAACCACCAATCATTTTTTCTAAAAGTTCTGGACGCTTTTGATGAATTCGCATTGTCAGATCGTTTCCATCATCAATTATTATATCGGGTTTTGAATCAAGAACTTTGTCTATGCACCAATAGTATTCTTCAGTTGTTTGATTTGCCCATGCAAAGATGCTAAGATTTTGTGGGTCATAGACTGCAAGTGCAGATGCAACAGAATCATCAGTAGTGTTTGGATTACAAGAGCATGCACTAACTTTTGCACCTCCTGCAACTAAGGTCTTTAGAAGAATGCCTGTTTTTTTCTCAAGGTGTAACGCTACACCAATAGATAAACCAGATAGTGGTTTTTGTTCACAAAAACGTTTTTGAATTATATCCAAAACGGGCATGTTTGCTTGCGCCCAGTCAAGCTCAATTTTACCTGCATCGCTAAGCGATGGATCTTTCACTTTGCTCATGATTGATGTTGGGGGATTAAAGTTAATATTTTAGTTGGATTTGAACGTATTTTGCTAAAATGAGGTAGAACTGAGATAAACACATCAGACAATAAAGTATTTGATGAGACAGATTTGTTAATATACTTAGGTGTACTTAAGTATACGGGGATAAATATGAATACGGCAACAAAAACAACAACAGTGAAAATTCATTTGAGAACTAAACAGAAATTAAATAAATGGCGAGAATACAGAAGGGAGAGCTATGATGAGGTTATTTGCAAATTAGTAAGTATTGCACAAACAGTAAGAGATGAACCAGAATTGAGCAAACAGACAGTAGAAGCTATAGAACAGGCACGCGCTCGGATTAAAGAGGGAAAATTTGTGACTGAAGAACAGATGCGTAAGAGGCTATCTTTGTGAGTTACACGATAATATATGATGAAGAAGTTGTCAAATTTATTTCTAAATTAGAAGTTAGAGTACGCAAACGCATTCTAGATAGAATATTGAAAGCCAAACAAAATCCGCATCATTTTTTACAAAGACTTAGTGGAAGAAGCGATTATAAGCTAAGGGTAGGAGAGTACAGACTTATAGCAGACGTTGATGACAACAAAAAACGGATCGCATTCACACACATTGAGCACCGTAGAGTAATATACAAAAAAATTTAGTTGAATATCATGATTCTTGAAAGATGCTCAAGATCAATTCAAACCATCAACAACTTTTTGTGCTCTTTTTAGAACGTCTGCTTCTCTAAACGTAGATATAACATGATTTTTCATTACCCATTTGCCATTAACAATTAAATCAGACACGTTTTGAGAACCTGCGGAATACAAAAGCCAACCAGAATTGTTTTGGAATGGAACTAAATTTGCACTTTGAATATTGATTAGTGCGATATCTGCAAATGTATTTGGTTGAATTACCCCACAATTTATATGAAGAGCATTTGCACCTCCTTGCGTGCCCATATATAAATAGTCGTCTGCAGACAAATGTGCGGGATTGAAGTTTGCGTTCTTTTGACAAAGAAGTCCAACTTTCATTGATTCAAAAATACTAAGAGTGTTATTGCTTGCAGAACCATCTGTGCCAATTGAGAGATTGACTTTGTTTTGGAGATAATCTTTTATAGGGGGAAGATTCCCACTTGCAAGCTTGAGGTTTGAAACAGGACAGGTGCAAACACTTGCACCATTTTTTGAAATTAGTTTTATATCGTCGTTTGAAACATATATCCCGTGCGCAAGAACTGTTTTTTTACCAAGACAACCGTATTTGTCAAGTGAACTAATTGCAGAAGATGAGCCATGTGCTTTTTTACATATTTGTAGTTCTTCTTTTGTTTCAGCAGAATGTATATGCAAGATGCAATCAAATTCTTTTGCAAGTTTTGCACTTTCAGTTAGTAAATAAGCAGAACACGTGTGTGCAGAATGAGGGGACATGGAAACAGTTATAGTATCGTTGTTTGAGTATTTTTTTGCAAATTCTTTTGCAATTTTTAACTCAGAATCTGCTTTAGTGGAATCAAAATTTAGATTGTCAGTATATTTTGTTCTATCAATCATTGAATATCCAAGACAGGCACGCATAGAAGAATCCAAAACTGCTTTTGCGATTGAGTCCATGTGAAAATAATTGTCATTAAAGCAAGAAACACCGCAGTGAATCATTTCTGCAATTGCAAGCATAGAGCCTATTTCCATATCTTTTGGAGTCATTAATGCTTCTCTGGGCCATGTGAATTTGTTGAGCCAGTCATTTAGACTCAAATCGTCTCCAAGCCCACGCAATAAAGACATGGGAGTATGAGTATGCGCATTGATAAGCCCCGGAATTGCGACTTTATTTGTGCAATCCAATTTTTGTGCGCCTTTGCAGATTATTTTTGATTTTGAGACTTTTGAAATTTTTGAGCCCTCAATTAGTATATTTCGTCGCTCAAAGCGATATGGTCTTTGGGACAATAAAGTTATAGCATTTTCAAGCAATATTGACATATTTATAGCAAGAAGTGCTAATATTTAAGGATGATTGAATGAATAAATTTGAACTTGTTTCGCTTGGAACACCTGTGATGGACATTTTTTATGAGGCGGATTATTCGTTTTTAGAAAAACATGGACTTTGCACAAGTTGTACAAATCATTTAACTGATTTGCAAGTGTCAGAAATTGAAAATGAGCTTGTGCAGATACATCAAAGTGCAGGAGATAATGCAAGAAATGTTTGTGAAGCATTTTCTATGAGTGGAGATAAAAATTGCGCATATATAGGAAATGTTGGAAAAGATGAGATTGCAAAACAAATACGCGAAAATTTGAAGGATAAAAAAATAACTGATTTGATGAAACGAGTGGATGGAAAAACTGGTAGAATTTTATGCATAATTACTCCAGATAAGCAACGAACTTTTGCAGTGTATTTGGGAGTTGGAGATTTGCAAGTAGAACATTCATCTTTAAGCGCACCGAAAATATTTTTTTGCACAAGCATAACTCTTTTTTCAAAAGGAATTGGTAAAAGTGCATTTGATATGTGCAAAAAATTCAAACAGAATGGTTCAAGAATTGCGATATCACTTGAATCAGAGAATTTGCTAAAAAAAAATATTGCAAATATTTCTGAAGTGTTTGCACTTGCAGATTATTTATTTTTGAATGAAGATGAAATGCACGCGATTGGAAAAAATGAACAGACCGTTGCAACGATTGCTCCAGTAGTTTTTTTGAAAAGAGGTGCAAATGGAGCAAGCGTTTATGAAAATGGGAAGAAACTTGCAGATGTGAGTGCGCAAAAAGTAGATGTAAAGGACACTACGGGAGCAGGAGATTTTTTTGCAGGTGCCACTTTGAACGCGATTTTAGGTGGTAGAAATTTTGTGGAATCTGCACGTGCAGGAAATGAGATGGCGGGGCAGGTTATTTCAAGAGTTGGGGCAAGTGTGTAAATGTGCGAGGTTGCGAAACGAAAAACATATACTTTGCAAAACGATTAAGCAGGAATAACAAGAATATAAATATAAAACGACATAAGTCGTGCATAGATACATACAAGATTATCAAAATATTGCATCATGCAGATGAAAACATGGGATTTTTATGAAATGTATTGTAACAGGTGGAGCCGGATTTATAGGATCAAACCTTGTGGAACGCCTATCAAAAGATGGACATGCAATTCATGTGATTGATAATTTGCATACTGGAAGTGTAAGCAATCTTGAAGAGTTAGGATGTGAGTTTCATAAGATGGATGCTGGAAAAATAAATTCTATTGGAGTGAATGCAGACATAGTTTTCCATCAAGGGATTTACTCATCATCTCCAATGTATAACGAGGATAGAACACTAATGTCAAAAGTGGTGGATGAGTTTATTTCTATTTTGGAATATTGCAAAGAAAAAAATGCAAAGCTTGTTTGGGCATCTACATCTTCACTTTACAATGGAATAAAACCACCACATAAAGAAGATTGTGTTGCATTTGCAAAAGATTTTTACACAGAACCACGCTTGATGATGGAGCGAGTTGCTCAGATATATTCGCGAAGATTTGGGATTAGCGCGATTGGTTTGCGTTATTTTAGCGTGTATGGTCCAAAAGAGAGAAGCAAAGGAAAATATGCAAATTTGGTTTCTCAATTTCTTTGGGATATGCTTGAAGATAGAGCACCAGTGATTTATGGGGATGGAGAACAACGACGTGATTTTACATATATAGAGGATGTAGTGAAAGCAAATATTTTGGCAACAAAAACGAATAAAGAGTTTGGGATATATAATATTGGAAGTGGTAAAAATTATTCACTTAATGAACTTGTGGAAATTCTCAATTTTAAACTAGGTAAAAAGATTAACACAAAATACATTGAAAATGAAGTTAGAGATTATGTAGATGTGACATTGGCAGATACTGCAAAGGCAAAAAATGAGCTTGGATTTGAAGTGAAAGTTTCGCTTGAACAAGGAATTGAGAAGTTGATTGAGTATTATAAAAAAGATAGAGTCTAAATTGAGCTCAAAAACACATGAGTATAATTGATAATCAAGCTATATGTAGGCACATGATTTTTGTATGAACGGAACGTCGTTTGTGCTACGTGAAAATGAATATGCCAACTTAAGTAAAAAAAATCCAGATATGTGTTAAATTATTAGCCTGTTGATTAATTAAAACACTTTCTTTGTTTTTGTGTTTTCACTTCTTTTT
>CAZHIX010000041.1:0-8929 GCA_964532715.1 Microcaldota archaeon
AATTCACGAATTGAATTTGACTAAATTTTGCGCTTAATTATGCAACACCCTAAAAACTAGAAATAACCCACTAAATGCACACAAAACACAGAGTGTAAATGTTTATAACCCCTAAAAGCAATAGCCTTTTGGTGAAAATGCATGCATGAGCAGCAAAAAAAAGATATTGAAATGATTGGTCCAGATTATTATAATTTGGTTCTTGGTATGAAACAGAGTTTTTCTGCTTCTAAAAATGTGTCTATAGTCGCCCCGTATATTTTTTTATTAATAACCACAGTCGTTTCATTATGCATTCCTGTTCTTGCATATTTTAGCGTTGGGTTTGATATTTTAGCATTAGTATTTTCAGGTGTTATTGCAATTTTAGTTTACTTGTTTGGTGCTTTGTATATATACCCAAGATTTTTGCGTGCAACCATGAGGACATTTGGATTTGAAATTGATAGTGCGCGTTCAATAACAGATTGGTTTTGGCTCAATCTTAACGTATTATATAATAATTTGCTAAGTGTTAGAGATAAAAATTTGATGATACCAGTTGTTTTAGGTTTACTTATTGGATTAATATTGCTGTTTATAGGTTTGATGTTACAACAAAACAATAGCTGGACATCTTCATTTTTATTCATGATTTCAGCAGTTGTATTGGTATTTACAGGAGTGTTTTGGATAATTTCTTATACAATAAATTCAATTCGCACACAATTTAGTGGACAATATTTTCTTCTTTCAAATTCAGCTACAAATGCAGTTAAGAAATCATATGAAAAAGTAGTTGGTAGAACAATAGAGCTTTGGATTGTGAATTATGCATTAGAACAACTTTTTGGATATGTGGCTCTGGTTGCTATTTTTGCACCATTTTTTTATTTTGGAATGGTAACTGGGACATACCTGAACTTGCGAGAGCCATTTTATCCGATATTGATAGCGGGCTTTTTACTTCTTCTTGCAACTGTTGGTTTATTTGCAGGGTGCATTGGATTTGTATTAAGAACAAACATCTTCAAATACGTGCATAATACGCACCCAAATAAGTTGCAAAGGAAATGCTTGCTACTGCAAAACGATTCAGAATATAATGCACTTAATGGAGTTCGCTTTTCACTAGAGAACGTAAAATCAAGAGAACTTATATTATATTGGATTGCCAGTTTGATAGGATTTGGAATAATAGGAACTATCGGATTTTTTGCGCTTATTTTTGCAATTGGTGCACAAGATTTTATTGTAGCAACAATTACCGCAATTCTAACAATTGCAGGAATCGTACTTTTATCATCTTTTATTACACCAAGATTAATTCGCGCATCAATGATTGCAGCTAAACTCAAAGTTAGTCAAACCATACCGAGTATTGCACAAATGATAATATTTCATATAAAATATATATTTGCAAATATATTTTGCATATACGATTTGAAGTTATTACTATTGCCAATAATTACAATTATTTTGTGTATACCTGCACTAATAATTAATGGATTAGAAGTTAGCGTAGTTTTATTTGCGACGATTTCAGTATTCTTTGCATGGTATATTTCATATGCGATTCATATATATAGAACAATATTTGCATTACATGTGGCAGTTGAAGACCCAAAACTAACTTTAGATTCAATAAAAATATCGCATGACTTAGTCAAGGGAAAGACGTTTGAATTATTTTTGAATACTTATGCGCAATATATTACGATTTATTTAGTTTTTCAGATTATGTATCTGATTATTTATCCATTGATGATAATTCCATGCGTTGGATACTTGGTCATGATTATAATGTATATTGCGATGATGACAGTTCTTCCACTTACATATTTAATTTGTAGTTCAAACATGTATGGGTATATGCGAGGTTATTACAAAGATCCGACATATATGAAATACATGCATAAAAACGAAACGAGTTTAGACACAAGTAAGAATAACGAGCAAAACGTGCAAATAGAGAATAAAACAGATTTGCATACTGAGAATAAATTATGCGAAAAACATGACGTTGAGACGGACAAAACAACAGAACAAAAATCAAATGAACAGACAAAAGAAGAAGATATTCTTGAATCACTTGAATACAATAATGAATCAGATATACACACAGATAAGCACATCAAAACAGATATTGAACATGAAAAAGACTTGGAGCCCAAATCACATATACTTAAATATGAAGTTCCAAGCGAATTTAGAGATTACTCTTTGCATACACATACACAAAAAATAAATAAACCGCAAACAAAACCAACAAACAAAAACTCAAAAAAGAAAAATACTACGCACAACAAAAAACAGACCAAGAATAAAAAACAAAGCACAAAAAAAAGAAAAAAATAATAGTTGAATAGATTAGCATATAGATTTGGTCATTGACCTAATACATATGCAAACATTAGTGGCACAACGATAGTTGCATCAGATTCAATCATAAAACGAGGAGTAGTTATACTTAATTTGCCCCAGGTTATTTTCTCGTTTGGAGGCGCACCGGAGTATGAGCCATAACTTGTGGTAGAATCACTTATTTGACAAAAATATGACCATAGCGGTACTTGTACATCCATAATATCTTGATTGATTAGTGGAACTACACAGATTGGAAAGTCCCCACTTATTCCACCACCGATTTGAAAAAAACCTATTTTTGAATTAAAAGAATTTTCAGTATACCATTGCACCAAAAATTTCATATAATCTATTCCTTCTTTCACAATTGAAGGATTTTTTATGTTTTTTCTAATATTTTCTGCAACAAAATAGTTTCCAAGAGAACTATCTGCCCAACCAGGAACAAAGATAGGTATATTTTTCTCACATGCTGCCAAGACCCAACTATCTTTTGGATCTATTTGGTATTCGTCTTGTAGAACTTTACTTGTTAATAATTCATATATGTATTCGTGGGGAAAAGCAGGTTCATTTTTTTTATCATGTTCCTGCCAAATTGGCAAGAGATGTTTCTCAATTTTTCGCATAGCTTCCTGCTCAGGAATTGCAGTATCAGTAACCCGATTAAGACCACTATCAAATAAACTTTTTTCATCGGCCAAATTAAGATCTCTATAATTTGATATATTCTTATAACTATTATGTGCAACCAAATTGAATATATCTTCCTCAAGATTTGCACCCGTAGTGCATATGGCATGAATTTTATCTGCACGTATCATTTCTGCAATGGACTTTCCAAGTTCTGCAGTGCTCATTGCACCCGCCATTGCTAAAAATAATTTTCCATTTGATTCAAAATGAGTTTTGAGTGACTTTGAAGCATCCAAAAGTTCACGCGCGTTAAAATGATTATAATGTCTTTGCATAAAATTTGAAATCGTTCCACTCACATTCATTCGGCAACCCTCCTTCGACACAGATACAATCGTATTACTGTGGGAATTGAAAACCAGTCCGCTAAAAATCATTTTTGTCACAAAGCTTCGGTTTTCAAATACATTAATGACACTAAAGTATATTATAGTAAGGGTTTTTCAAAGAATTTTTTATTACTAAACTAACAAAAACACATTTTTGATTGCAGTGAGTAAAAAGATACGCACTTAATTGAATTTGTGGACATACACAAACAAACACACGATAAGTAGAACTTAACGACGGTTACTAAAAAGTAGAACTTGCAAACTCTTCAAAAACGTGTATTGCACTGCGAAATTTTTGAGCGAAGCTCAAATTCATTAATTAGCACATATTAACAATTTTTCAAAAGTAGAACTTAAAACGCTTCTACAAACTTGTGATACACTGCGAAATTTTTGAGCGAAGCTCAAATTCATTAATTAGCACATATTAACAATTTTTCAAAAGTAGAACTTAAAACGCTTCTACAAACTTGTGATACACTGCGAAATTTTTGAGCGAAGCTCAAAAATTTGCCAAGGGGGGGATTTGAACCCCCGACTTCCAGATGTCTTAGATGCCCTTATTCATCATCGCCACTAAAGGCTCATTACTCATAAAGATAATCCTATGAGTCTGGCACTCCAACCAGGCTGAGTTACCTTGGCATTTTCAGCCCAAAAACATTTAGAAGCCAAAAAGTATTTTGTCCAATTAAATATAAAAAGGGGGCATAGGTGCAAAAAACACTAATTTATGAAAGGCACCTTTATAGCGCTAAATACATCTTGATCTTGCTCACTTTTTTTGGATATAGTAATTGAAGAGATTTCGGGCATATTTTCGCTTATATTGTTGACTTTGAGATATTTGTCAGATATTGTGTAAAGTCTATCTTCTATGTATAGACTTCGTTTCACAGTACTCTCAGACAACCAACCCCCATAGAAACTCTCAGATTGGGAATGCTTCACTGTACCGTATTCTTCAAACCCATCTTTGGTTATATTGATAACAACGGCACCGTCCCAGACATTTGTTTTGTCTCTAAAAAAGCTTTCTTGCGTTTGCACTACTTTTAGAGGTAAGACTAGTAGACCTTTGGATTTATCAAGCAAAAACGCTTTATGATCATAAAGAACTGCTGAGTCAGAACCGCTTGAACCAAATTCCATATAGTCTATTTCTTTTGGTTTTTGCAAATCTTGCACATTAAAAAGTGAGATTTTTACACCTTTAGTTTCAACCCCACCCCATGAATTCTGCTCGGTTTGCTTTCCGATACCTATGATTATGTTTTGATCATATGGATGTAAATAACTAGAATATCCCGGAATTTTTAATTCTCCCAAGACAGCAGGTTCTTTTGGATTTGATAAATCAATTACAAAAAATGGATCCATTTGTTTATATGTGACAAGATACAGTTTATCCCCCATAAATCTTGAAGAATATATTTTTTCATCTTTTGCAATTTTTTCAATTCGCCCAACCGTATTCAGATTTGAATCAAGCACGTAAACGTTATTGTACTGTATTCTTTTTTGTGCATAAACATCTATCGTAGTTGCAAGACGCAAATTTGAGTCATATTCATCCATTGAAAACTGATTTAGTAATTTTCCATGAACTGCACCCTGCGCAACATGATTTATTTTTCCATTTTCAATAGAAAATTTATGAATAGAAGTGCTTGAGCGCTCAATTTCCAAAAGTGCATCATATTGAGCAAGTTTATCTTGTATGTTTTCATAGAGCTCTTTTCGTTGTCTTATGATTTCTTGTGAATAACCCGAATTGGTCAGATATGCCGGTTCAAAATATGATTGAAGTTGTTCGGATATCTTTTGCCATGTCTGCTCCTCATCAAGTTTTTGAGTTTTTATTTTTTCAATTTGATTAACTACTTCGCTTGGTAGCATTGGCAATATTATCTCATCAAATCTTTCTTTTTGATAACTTTGTTGCCCATAACACCAACTACACCAATTTTGATTTTTTGAGTATGCAATGTATAAATAGTTTTGAGACATCATCAAAGTATTTGATTGCCCCATTAAATACGTCTTTGAATCTAAAATATTGTTTGAATTCAAATCAAATGAAGTTATTGTGTTAAGTGAATAGCTTTGTTCTGGATTTTCAAAATAGTAAATGTCAGTATATATTTGCAAATCGGCTACATTTAGAATAGGTGGATTCATATCGTTTTGTACATATTCGTTTGAAACAAAATAAATAATATCGTCAATCATTCTTGATTGATAATAGTTCCCAGAAACTGAAATATTTGTCAATAAAGTTGGATTTGATGGATTACTTACATCAAATACATATAGTAAAGTATATGACCTATATGTTCTTTGAGGGTTAATATCGTATTTTTCAAAATAAAATTGTTCTTTTTGAATTGTTGAAAATATTGCAAGTCTATTTTTATTCACATATAGTTGTTGAGTACCATCAGAATAGTAATTATACAAATTGTTTTGTTCAGAAAGTAATTTTTGCTCAAACACTATATTTGTAGTTTGAGCATCAATTATAATAAGATTTGAATTTTTTACCATATAGATATATTTTCCATCTGTTTTTACAAAATCTGCTTCATCAACTCCGACAACTTGCACGTTTGTAGTAGAGTGATCTACAGAGGATACCACACTTTGTGCATCAGTCAAACCAAGTGTTGCAAGTGGTGCAGACAATGTTTTTGCACTGGATTCAACGGAATTTGATAGGCTTCCATCAAAGGTTTGAGTTGGTTGCATGAGATTTGTATTTTGAGTTATATATTGTTTGAAATGCTCAAAATTATCAAACTTTTTTACTTGGCTTAATTGAGTATTTTTCAAAAAAGCAGTAGTGTCAGCAATAGTGAGTATATCTTTTTCGCTTGTTACTGTTTGATTCTGCTCAGAAATTATTTTATCCAAATCAAAATTCATATTTTGTTCAACACAGCCAAAAAGAGACAGAAAACAAAACACAATTGCAACAATTTGTAAATTTTTCATATGCACACCAAATACATCTTTTTGCACTATATATTAACTTAATCGTTTTTGTTCGGTAAAAAAACGTTTTTAATTTTAGGGAGTTTGTGGATATGGAATAGATGAGATTACCACTTGAGAATTATCATACCATAAAAAAACAGTTTTGTTAAACTCCTTGTTTTTTTCAATACGTATATCACATAAAGTATTTGACCCAAATTCTAAATTATTGTAATGAGCAATTAGTGCTTTTTTATCAGGACTTGATGAAAAATCATAACCGCTACGCGCAAGTGAGACTGTTCTTGAATTTCCTGCGCCCAACACACAAATTTCATCGGCTAAATTTGCAATTTCCCAAACCTTACTTTTTAGCACAGAATACGAATACATGCTTGCCTGAGCACTTTGCAGATTGTTTACCGCTACAACTGCTATCAAAAGCATACTTATCCCAATAATTAGCACAAGCATGGATTCAAATGTGATTTGGGCGTTCATATTTATTCCTGACAGTAACCATTTATTTTATCACAAGACCAATCAGATGAATAACGTATACAATCATCATCAGTTGCACATTTAACATCTGCTGGATTAAATCCACTTTTTTCAATTAATTGCTGAGTTTTTGCATCAACTGCACCACCCATTTCTTTTGCACTCTTGGTCATTTGAGTGAATGCAATAAACACAATCCCAAGAATTATTACCAAAATAATAAGCATTTCTGCAGAAAGTTGTCCTTTCAAATAAAACACCTCAAAAAGTCTTAGCATAGATTACATTTAAAAGTATCCTAAATGTAGCAAATCTTATGCTTGGAGTAAAACGAGGTTTTGCATTCTCACTTGATTCATTTGTAGCTTTCTCATTAATGCTCATAGCAGTACAATCTATAGTAGTAATTTCATCTACTCCATCTGGATATTATTCAAGTTTAATGCAAGCCAATTTGCTTTCAAGCGGAACACTTGATGTTTTATCAAATGTGCGAATTGAATCTGAAAATCGTGAGATATTGTCATATGCAGTTGAAGCAGCTATAAGTGCAGACCCCGCAAGAGCACATAGGTTAGCAAAAGTAACAAATGAACTTATTCCGCGACCGTTTTCGTACACATATGATTATTACGATTTTGAGACAAAACGATGGAAAATTGCATATAACGCATCAGATCATGGATGTAGCTTCTTAGGTTCTGAGAAATTTTGCAATGTAACATTTAGTAGAGTTCAAGCATCATCCATGATGTTAGTTGGCACGTACGCAGATGCACCAGATGCAGGAGAATCACCATATTGCAATGTTAATTGTAAAGGTTATGACAGTAGCACTAAAGGGTATACTGAACCAGAAATGTGCACAAAAACGCCATGCGATATACAAATTGCAAGCACATTTTATCCAGGAGATTACCATCTTGGACTTCTAAGACTTAGGGTGTGGGGCTAATGAATAAAAAAGGATTTTTCTTTACAGTGGTTGCATTGGTTCTGCTCTCATTCATATTTATTTCCATAGAGCTTTGGGCGCAAACTATTAGTTTGCAAGAACAACGATATGCAAATAAGTTTGACATGTATGCAATGAAAAATGCAATTAGACTTTCAGAGGAACAGACACTTGAAGACTTTACAAAGGCATCTTTAGTTTATGCGTTGGATAAACTTGCAGTTTCAATTCAGGAACACCCAGACAAAAGTATTAGAGGGATATATGATGCAAGAAATAAGAAAACTTCGGACCCAAATTTATATACGGGAGATAGTGAAGGAGTATATTATTTGAATCGTAGTATTTACGAGCTTATGACTTATGGTAACACAAGTGGATACTTAACAGACAAATTCAATTCATATCCATATAAGTCTTATTTTTACATATCAAATTCAACAAATCTTACATATACAAAAGATGAGAGAAAATATACACTAAAACATTATTTTGAAACGACAAAAAATACCTCTGATTTGATAGGATATGATATAAGTTGGGGAAACCCGCAAAATTTTACATTGAATCAAACAAGCACATGGGAAGTCGCAGTATCGTTTAATGTGCAAGTGAATTTTTCAAACAAAGACAAAACAATTATGACAAGTAAAAATCTTAGCATAAATACGACATTTGATATAAATGGTATGGCAGATCCATACATAACTCGTGCACACGTTGCATATCTTGGAAATAGTGCTGACTTTAATTCAAATGTTCCAAGGCGAAATATATATCACGCAAAAGGCATTTACGATGAACGTGATGACGCACAAGCAATATCGGCAAAAAATGGTCCTGAAGGTTTAGGCTGGTTTTTTGGACCAGTTGTTATGAAATCAGATATAGATGATTTTTCAGTTGATAATTATAGATTAAATTTGTCAAAAATTTCACAGTATATTTTAATGACAAATGATGTTTCACTGGCTATAGATGAATCGGATAGATTTGGGGGAATAATACTTTTGGCGACTCCAGGATTATCATATGCACCCATATCAAGCATAATAAAAGTAGTAGAGATGGACATGCACCTCCACCTGCGCGAGGGGGCCATGCTGGAGCTGGTCGCCCCGTT
>CAZHIX010000042.1:0-8395 GCA_964532715.1 Microcaldota archaeon
AAACCGCAGAGTTTTGCGCATTGATTTTGAACCTCAAGCACGTCCTTAAATTTATCAGCTTCAATCACTGCGTGCAGTCCCTTTTCAATTACAAGTGCGTGTCCAAACGAACCTGCACCATGTACTAAAACAATATCTTTTTTTGCGCTTTTCCAAATATTTCCAATCACTTTTGCCAGTTTATCAATATTCTCAATACTTGGCTCGCATCTGCCTTTTTTATTTGTAATCACACTTCCTCCGAGTTTTAGTAATTTCATACAACTGCCTATAGTATTTTTGTTTTAAAATACCTATCTAACACTATTACGTTGTATGAAAATAATCCTAGCTATCACGGGTGCATCTGGTTTGCAATATGCTACAAATTTACTTTCACACTTGTGCGAGTATAAACAAGATGTAAAAGTAATTGTTTCTTGTGGGGCAAAGAAAGTCGCACAAGCCGAAGATCAAATTTTACCCAAATCTGATTATGAAGAAAATGATTTTTGTGCTCCTTGCGCTTCAGGTTCAAATGCGCCTGATGCAATGATTATTTGTCCATGTTCTCTAAAAACGTTGGGAGAAATATCAAACGGAGCAGGTTCAAATTTGATCTCAAGAACCGCCGAGGTCTGTCTAAAAGAGAGAAAAAAACTAATTTTAGTTCTGCGCGAAACCCCCTATTCACTAATAACTATTGAAAATATGCAAAAAATTACTTTGGCAGGTGCAATAGTATTACCTGCATCTGCTGGATTTTACAACAAACCAAAAACAATCAATGACTTACTAAACTTCATATCCGCAAAAGTTTTTGATCAACTACATATAGAACACAAAATAATGCGACGTTGGGGCTCAAATGATTAATTTTTCAAATGATTAATTTTTTGACGCATGTATCCTAATAAGAAATCATTAAAACTATCGTATCTACTAATATCAGTTATCTTGAAAAATATTGGTGCATTTCATGAAATCTTTTAGAGAATTTATAGATGAACTAAAAAAGAACAACCAGATCATTCAAATAAAAAAACCAATCTCAAAAAATTTGGATTTGGCTGGTCTTCTAAAAGAGCTTGATGGGAAACCTGTAATAGCAGAGCACATATCTGAAAACAAAGACGCAATTGTTGCCGGAAATATTTTTTCAACTAAAGATTTAATTTGTCAATATTACGGAATAAAAAAAGAGCAACTTATTCCAAACCTGATAAAAGCAATTGCTCATCCAACTACTCCAAAACAAATTCAAACTAAGGATTCACCTGTTTTTGAAAAAACAATAAGCAATCCAAATTTAGATGACTTACCAATTCCAACTCATGCTCAAAAAGATGGTGGACCGTATTTTTCTTCTGCAGTGGTAATTTCAAAAGATAAAGAGCTTGGTCAAAACTGTTCTTTTCATCGCATGATGCAAATTTCCAAAAATGAAATGGTTGCACGAATACTTGAGAGACACACGGACGAATTCATTAAACGAAATGGCGGAACGCTTGATGTTGCAATTGTAATCGGCGCTCCAATAAACTTTTTACTTGCGTCTGCAATATCTACAAAAATAGGAATTGACGAAACTCACATCGCAAATTCTCTTGCTCCAATTAGAGTCGTGAATCTTGAAAATGAAATATTTGTACCTGCTGACGCAGAATTTGTCTTAGAGGCAACAATAACTAATGAATTTCATGACGAAGGTCCATTTATTGATCTAACTGAGACTTATGATGTAGTGCGCAAACAAAGAATAGTGAAAATAAACAAAATCCATCATAGAAAAAATCCAATATATCACGCTCTACTTCCTGGAGCATTAGAGCACAAGCTTCTAATGGGCATGCCAAAAGAACCAACAATTTTTATGGAAGTAAATAAGGTTGCAACGTGTACTGGAGTCAACATAACTCCGGGTGGCTGCTCATGGCTTCATGCAATAGTCTCTATAAACAAAAAGCAAGAGGGCGATGCTAAAAAAGCAATAGCTGCCTGTTTTGAAGGACACAAATCTCTAAAGCACGCAGTCATTGTAGACTCCGACATAAATATCTACGATCCAACCGAAGTTGAGTGGGCGATTGCAACTCGTTGTCAAGCAGACAAAGATGTAATCATAAAATTAAATGAAAAAGGCTCATCTTTAGATCCCTCTGCTGATCCAAATACGAGAAAAACTGCCAAGATGGGAATTGATGCGACAAAACCTCTAATTGTGCACGGGAAAAACTTTGAGCGTGCAAGTTGGAAGAAAATTTCATCTGATAATTATGTGTGATTATCATTTGGCAATTCTCTCAAATCTTTTTTTTACAATTTTATTGTCAAGCTGACGAAAACCGCCCACTTTGAGTGGGCGGTTGATATACCGGTGTCAGCTTGGCAATCCATTTGCCGAATGAGCACAAGACCCAGCCATTTATGGCTGGGTGCTCTTCGGCAAATCTGATATGTCGCGTTCAATAGTTTATCTAAATGCGATGTGTTTTTTACAGTTCTCCAATATTTATTCTCTATCTGTTTTTGTGTTCATTTATTTTCTTCAAAATATCTTCTTTTGATATTACTCCTTGCAACCTCTCAATCTCATTTGAATTTTTATCCAAGAATACAAAGACTGGGAGTTTTTGGTCTATATTATATTTTTTTACTATATCTAGACTATCATCATAATCAAAATATTGAGTTTTAAGCCAAGAATTTTCTTTTTCAACTTCTGTCCATCTGGATTTCATGCTTATGCAACCAAGACACCATTTTGCACCTATCTTGAGCACTTTCATCTATCTCACCCTTTTTTACTAAAGCCACTTAAGCTTATATTTGTTATGCATTATAATGCATAATATGCCAAGACCGTGCAAACAAAAAATTCTATCTCAACTGCCGTCGTGCACATATTTCAAGCCGGCAGGAGTTAAACTGACTTTGATAGAACAAATAACTCTTACGCATGAAGAGATAGAATCAATCAAATTGTGTGATCTATTGGGTTTGTCTCAACAAGACGCTGGAGAAAAAATGGGGATCCATCAATCAACATTACAACGAATTCTTGCACGTTCAAGGCAAAAAATTTCGGATGCTTTGATAAACTCAAAAGCGATTCGTATAATCGGAGGTCTTAATATGCCAAATATGGATGGAACTGGTCCGCAAGGAAAGGGAGCAAGAACTGGACGGGGATTAGGGAATTGTCCTGCTCAAAATAATCCAACTGTTAATCAGATTGGATCTGGTCGAGGTTTAGGCAAAGGAAGAGGTTTTGGGAGAGGACGAGGTCTGGGACTAGGCAGACAGTAATATCTATTCTCAATTAATGTGACACTTATATGATTTGCTAATATTAAATCGTATAAGTGTACTGTTTATTTTTGAATATCCTCTTTTTAGCGAATCTTACTTTTTAATTTACTATGTCATCTATTCTAAACCATAAGTGATTTTTCAAGACCTTCAGCTGGCTCATCAAAAATCAATAAATGTTTTGGATCAAATATTATGTATTTTGGATTATTCCAAAGCATATGCGATCTTACTTTCAAACGTAACCCATCATAGTCTATTTCATATTTATAAAATGGTCCAAAATACTGTGTATTTATCAATTCAATTTTCGTTCCCTGTTCACTAAAACGTAAGTATTCTGGTCTTATAACTACTATTTTCTCTCCATCGTGTTTTGGTACAACAATTTTTTGTCCAAGTACATTCGCTTTTCCATCAACAAATTTTGTGCGAATAAAATTCGCTTCACCTAAAAAGTTTGCAAGAAACGGGCTTTTCGGATTTTCATACACTTCGTTTGGTGTTCCGACCTGTAATATCTCACCTTTTTTCATAACTACTATTTTATCTGCTATTGCCATAGCCTCTTCTTGGTCATGTGTAACATGTATTGCAGTAAGTCCCAAACGGTTTGCCATTTTTCTTAATTCAATTCTTAATTCTACTCGTATGTATGCATCTAACGCATTTGTGGGTTCATCAAGTAATATTAATTTTGAACCTGTAGAAAGCGCTCGTGCAACTGCAAGTCTTTGTTGCATCCCCCCGGATAATTCTTTTACAAAAGAATCTGCACGCTCTTCCAAATGAACCATTCTAAGTATATCCATAGCAATGCGTTTTGCTTTATCTGGATTTTCTCCTCTTGCCATCATGCCGTATCTTGCGTTATCTATTACACTCAAATGTGGAAAGAGTGCATAATTCTGAAATACAAATCCGATATGCCTGTCTTCTGGAAGTATTTTTGTAAATTCTTTTTTATCCACTATTATTTGTCCAAAACTCGGAGTAATAGTACCTGCAATGCATTTTAGTAAAGTAGTCTTTCCACATCCGGAAGGTCCAAGTAAAACCACATATTCTCCATCTTTTATATTAAGAGATACTCCATGCAATGCACGCACAGATTCATAATATTTTGATAAATTTTTTACATGAATTTCTGGCATAAGATCACTTATTCATTTTTTGTCCATTTCTTAAGACAAATACAATTATCACCGATATAAATAACAACATTGTAGCTGCTGAAGCCGCTTGTCCATCGTTTGCACTATTATGTAAATTCATAATCAATATAGGAATTGTGCTTATTGTTTTTGATGCTGCAAGTGTTCCACCGGTTTCAGCTACACTTCTCATAAACGCAATTATTGTTGCCGATATAAACGCAGGTAAAACTAATGCAAATGTAACTGTTCTAAATGCATAAAATGGTCTTGCACCAAGCGTGCGTGCCACATCTGGCAAGTTAGTATCTCGTGACTGGAGCATTTCACTAAAAGAACTTACAAAGTATGGGAATATCATTGCAATATGTGCCAGTATAAGCACGATCATTTCATCAAAACGCGTTGACCAAAACAAAGAAAGTGATAAACCTATTGTTACTGTTGGTATCAAAAGTATCATATCATTTAAAAGTTTGAAAAAATCACTTGCAAAATTCTTAGATGCTATGTAAAATGCAAATGGTAGTCCAAATATTATAGATACAACCGTAGCAAAAAATGCAACTATCATGGATATCCAAATAGCATTTGTTATCTCATCTGCAAAAAAATTCATATTCATAGCACGTAAAAAATAAAACGATGGCAATAAAACAATCAAAAACAAAAATGTGATGCTTAATAGTACAGGTGCATTTGCATACCTACTCAATCTTTTTTCTGCATCTGCATATATCGCTCCAAATGTAAATCTTAGACTCTTAGTTTGGCTTCTAAAAAACAAATATATAATCGCCGAGATAATTATTAGAATTAACGAAAGTGATAACGCTGAATTTATATCTGGGGTCGTCGCATTCTTATATTTGACTACGAGTATGGGCACCGTGGCAACCGATCCCGCAACCATAATACTTGCTCCTGTTTCTCCAAGTGATCTTGTAAAAGATAATATTGCACCTGATATTATGCCTGGTTTAAGCATCGGTATCCAGATCGTGCGAAATGCGAGTAATGGTGACGCACCCAACGATTGAGATGCACGTGCTAAATCGTTATCTATACTTAGTATAGTGGCCTGAGTCGTGCGTACTATATACGAAAATGTAAATGACACATGAAGAAACAACAATAATGCAAAACCTCCATCTGCAATGTTAAGTCCACTTACTCCCCAAAAAAGACCTATGGACAATCCCAGTGCAGATGTAGGTATAACTAATGGTAAATCAATAAGTGCATCTACGATATTTTTTGCCACGAAATCTTTTTTTACAAGTGCCCAAGCTAACGGTATTCCAAATATAAGATTTATCGCAGTCGCAAGTGTGGCAAGCAAAAACGATACTATCAACGCGCTTTGCATGTCTTGATTAAATGTTAAGTGTTCTATCTGAAAAAACATTGCCGACATAGGTGCAACTACAAAAATCAAAAAGAAAAATATAGAAACTACCAAAAATGATTTTGATATTATTTTGTTTTTAGATAAATCATCAAGCAGATTAAATATCATACTGATTAATCGCATCATCATTTGCATTGCGTGATAATTAATAAATTTAATTATATGAAATCAAATAATGAATCTAACTTCTAAACAGCAAAAAATGCATGATGGCGAATTTGGAGAAGCAAAATCTCAAGCAATGCAGATTCTTGTTGCACTTGCAAAAATATATAGTGCGGATAGTCTAATTCCAGTCTCATCCGTTCAAGTGTCCGGTGTCTCCTACGAGACTATCGGCGATGCAGGTCTTGAGTATTTGCAAGATTATGCAAAAAAAGGCGCAAAAGTTTGCACTGCTACATTTCTAAATCCTGCCGGAATGGATGTTTGGCAATGGCAAAAAATGAGTGTTCCGCAAGATTTTGCCTCAAAACAAATCCAAATTTTAGATGCATTTAAGTCAATGGGAATTTCAATGACCTGCACTTGCGCTCCATATCAAATCGGGATTCGTCCAAAAGTTGGAGAGCACATTGCTTGGGCTGAGAGCTCTGCTGTTGCATTTGCAAATTCTGTTCTTGGTGCGCGAACAAATCGTGAGGGTGGGCCGTCTGCACTTGCATCCGCAATAACTGGATATAGTGCAAATTATGGTTTGCATCTTAACAAAAATCGTGTTGCAGACACGATAATTGATGTGCAAGCAAAACTTAGAACCACATCTGATTTTGGTGCAATGGGTTCATACTTTGGCAAAAACTTAAAGTCGTCTATTCCTGCTTTTGTAAGCCTGAAATATGCTCCTGAGATTAAACTCAAAACTCTTGGAGCATCAATGGCGGCTACCGGTTCAACTGCACTATTTTATGTTCAAGGTTTCACTGCTGAATTTATAGTAAGTGAAGACGCTCAAAAAGTTGTATTTACCCAATCTGATTTAGATTTGCACAAAAAAGAACTAAACTCAAATCAAAAACCTGACTTAGTTACAATTGGCTGTCCTCACGCTTCAATTGATGAAATAAAAGAAGTTGCAAATTTTGTGAAATCAAAAAAACTAGCTCACAAGCTATGGGTTTGCACCGCACGAAAAACAAAAATTGAATCCGATGATCTTGGTTATACTAAAATAATTGAAGATGCAGGTGGCAATGTGGTTGCAGATACCTGTATCGTCGTTTCTCCACTAAAAAAGATGGGTTTTGGTTGCACTGCATGCAATTCTGGAAAAGCCGCCAAATATTTATCTTCATTACAAAAGCAAAGCGTAGTATTCGGAGATGTTGAGGATATAATATTTTTTTGTTAAGTTCTTTGATGTTAAATTAAATATTCCAAGTATAATCATTATCGGTCATATATCATTTTTTTGTATAACTAGATTAAGAAAATAAAAATAAATAAACTACGACTGCAAACTATTTACAATCTTCACTTATTGTGTTGTTGTTTTTTACAATTCGCAACTCTATTTCGCATCCTCTTTGGCAACATACTTCACAATCATAAATACCACTATTGCTACAATTATGAAATCTATGAGTGCACCTGCAAAATCCCCGATCATAAATTTAATTGGACCAATCTCTAAGATTGCTTGTCTCCAATCTCCAGCAGGAGTGAGAACTGCAATAATTGGCATAATCAAATCGCTAACAATAGCTGTAACTAATTTTGTAGCAGCTCCACCGATTATGAACGCCACAGCCAACCCAACTACTTTATGTTTATTCAAAAAAACAACAAATTCATCTGTGAAACCCATTTAATCACCTCATATATTCTCCAATTTTTTGTTTATAATTCTACTTGTTATCAAATTGCTATTTTTTTGCATTATTTTTATATGTTCTTTATACGAAACAGTTGTTCAATATAACAAACAAAGCTTTTTATACGTCTTAGTCTAATGTTCTTTATATGAAACACTTGTTCCAACATTCAAACACTCTTAAAGTCTTAGAGTGGTTTTTAAAAAATCCAAACGATCAAATATCTCTAAGGGCGCTTTCTAGAACGCTAAAAATATCTGCATCTTCAATATCTGGTATATTAAATCTATTGCATTCTGATGGGCTTGTATCAAAAAATCCACATTCTAATTTAATTTTTTTCAAGTCTATTTCATGTGCGACATTCAAGGCGTTAAAAATAGCTCATAATTTGCATGTTTTAGAAGATTGCAAGATTTTGGATTTAATTGAACAAAACTCGTCTGTTCTGTACGGGGTATATTTATATGGAAGTTGTGCAAAAGGTGAAGATACAGCTTCAAGTGATATTGATATATTAGTTATTGCCTCTGACTGTTGGGTTGATTTCTCTCAATTAAGTTCAAGAGTAGGGCGTGAAGTTAATTTAAAAATATTTTCCATGCCAAAATGGGTTGAAGCAAGTAAAAATAATCGTGCTTTTTACTTAGAGGTTATAAGCAACTGCACATCTCTAAAAGGAGAAAAACCGGTGATAGATTGACCCTTGATAAATGTTTTGAAAA
>CAZHIX010000043.1:0-6082 GCA_964532715.1 Microcaldota archaeon
ACATCTTCAAAAATAAAATTCATAGTTTCTGCACTTTTTGATATCGCAGAGTATTGATTTTCAATAGTAGTTTGCCAATGATAGCTATAGTCAAGAGATTTTTCAAAATTTGATACAACTAATGAAAGCAATTTAAAATAGGAAATAAGTTTTGTGGGGCTTGTTACTATTGAAGAAAAGGCTATAAGTGGAGAGCCGTAAAGGTTGGAGATTGCGTATATACTTAGATACGATTGACTGATAACAGTGTTAGCAAAAGTAGCTGGGTTGTTTTCTATCAAATCAAATGCAATAGAAGCAAACCCTTGCGCATTTTTATATGACTCAGAAGATAAAATCATTTGTTCGTTTGCATCTTTTAAGTTGGTTGCTTGATTGGAATAATTTCGTAATAGGTAAGATTGTTCAGATAAATCTTGAGCAGAATAAATATTGATATCTGAAACATACATAGAATCAAGTGATAGTTGAAGTACTGGAAAATACAGTTGGTCTGGGGCTAATTTATGTGCAAAAATAGTTTTGAAGGATGCCTCAAAGATATAATAGAGTATACTTTTTTGATTGAATATGTAAACACTATTCCAGTTATATTTTTTTTCCCAAAAGTGAATAAATTTAGATTCAAGCAAAATTGGAGAGATTGAATCGCGAGTTTGGTTTAAAGAGATAAATGAGTTATCTAAAGTTATAGAATCCCATTCGTTTTTTAGCTGGTCATAAATTTGCTCATCGGATTGTGCATAAAAAACATTAGACATAAAAAATAACGATAGGATACACGCAAAAAACACATACCGTTCTGATGACAAAAAACCACCCAAGCAAGTTAAATTCTCCAAACAAGCAAAGCTGAAATAGCTACTTGCGATTATTTATATAGATTACATTAGTCTTTGCCCAATTTAAACCTAATCAAACAATAAGATGCGGGAGATAACGTGCCAAAAAGAGAACAGAGTTTTACAAATTACCAACAGAACAGCACACAACAAACAAATAGATCTAAATTATTGTTAGTTATGGATGCGACTAATGGCAATCCTCAAGTTGTTTCTTCTAGATACATAGATATATTGGAGAATATGCCCCTTGCGGAGTCAATTAGAAAAAATGCAGATATAAAAGTTGGTAAAAGTAATGCTGGAGATGAAATTCAGGCAGTGAAAATTGTAGAGCATGGAGTTGAACGTTGGTTAAAAACGGCAAAGCCTACAACCGAACAAAAAAAAATAGAGCGATATTTGAACAATTGGTATTTTTTTGAAGAAAACCAAGATTATAGAAGCGAAGAAAAAAATGATGAATATAGAGGATTTGATTTTTTACTTAAACTAAAAAATGGAACAGTTCGCCCCGCAAAGATTGATGGAAGAGGACAACTCTTTTTTGCAGGAATAAGTAATTTGAAAGTAGATGAAGAATTTTTACAATCAGTAGAGGCCATAATTTTGATATATCATGATTATAGAATAGATTTGCCCGGAGTGAGCATAGAAACTTCACAAATTAATTCCAATTATTCTTATAATCAAGAATATGAGAAAGCACATAACGTAAGTGTAGACCAAGAACGATTTTACAATTCGCCTCAAATAAGAGCAACCGAAGTAGACGTAATTCAGATGAAAATAAATGAGCTAGTCGTGAGTAATTTGACATTAGATGAAAAGATTATGAAACTGCTCAATGATTATAATGGATTAACAAATATTGGACGACTAAGAACAGATAGAGAAACTACAAGACGATGGTTTGCACAATACTCAGATATTTATAGATTGGTAGTACCACAAATTGAGCAAATGTATCAGCAAAACAGATTGCAGATTAACCCACAAACACTTGCAATCGTAAAAAGACTTGAAATGATGCGCATAAAAGCGATGCTTTTATGGACACTTTACAAAAGACAGAACCAGAATGAAAGTTCAGGTTTACAAACAAAAGATATAACACCAGTCGTAGTAAAACTGCATCCAAATGGGAGCGAGAGCCATAGTTATGATTCTGAGCAGATATTGTATTCGCATATGGGATACGAGGAGGTAGAGGGTAAAAAACGACACTTTGAAGATTGTTTTATTGAATACGAAAACTTTAATGCGAATAACGCACAAAATCATGCATCGTTGATGCAAAATATAGTTGAAAACTCAAAAGAATCAAGATGCACAGATGATGCTTTGCTATCATATAAGACTAGTATGACTCTTGAATTGAAATCTAATCAAAACAGAAATAGACATGTCACACGCAAGCAAGATAGTGAATGCAAATCACTTGTTGAAGAACACTTGAAGTTAGATAATACGATTAACGCCACTAAAATATTGCAAATTAATAATTTGAAAAAAAATGATGCAGAAAAAAACAAAAAGAACATGCTAAAACAAGGCCAAAATGAAGAGAAAAAACAAATAGAAAAAAAGATGCAAGAAAAATTGAATAAAAAAAATAATGAAAAATTGAATAACAAAAACCGAAAGAATAAAAATAAACAAAAAATTGAGGCAGTAATTTTTGATTTGGATGGAGTTTTATCAGATTCTGAAAAAGTGCATTTGAAAACATTTAATGATGTGTTTAGAGAACACGCAATAAAAATAAGTGAAACGTATTGGAATGAGAATTATACAGGCAGAGGTTCAGAGTTTATAGTACAGGATATTATAGAGAAAAACTCACTTGATTTGAATGTTGAAAAGACTATGAAAAAAAGAAGTGAAATTTTTAGTTTGATTGTAAATGAAGGAAAAGTAAGACCCATAAAGGGCTCAAAAAAGCTTGTGAGGATTATTCGTAACAAAGGAATAAAGGCCATAGTTGCATCAGGTGGACACAAAAAACATGTAAAAGCGCAATTAAAGTCAATTGGACTTGAAGATATGAAATTTCTTGCAATGGAAGATGTAAAAAATAGAAAACCTGCACCAGACGTTTTTTTGATGGCTGCAAAATTGATTGGAGTTAAACCAAGAAATTGCATTGTTATTGAGGATTCAAAATCGGGGTTTGTTGCTGCAAAAAGGGCAAAAATGAAGTGCGCACTTATTGGAAAACACCACTCAAAAAAGCAGAGAGAAAATGCAGATTTGTGGATGCAAAAGCTTGATGTAAAAAAAATAATTAATTACATTGCAAAGAGATTATAGAGTTCCAAATAAAGTTGGTCAGATTACATATGTTTTAAACTGAGCACGAGTTATACAGGCATGGAAGCCAAAGATCTGCACATTAAAAAAATACTTGAAGTATTAAAAGAAAATTCGTATGATATGGGTTTTTGGCTTGATGAATATGATGATCTTTTTTCAGATTTTGACCCAAGACATTATTCTAAAAAGCAAATTTCAGACGACTTTTTGTTTGAATTAAAAAGAAGATTTCGTGAAGTGCCAAAAAATCATAAAATAAATGTAAATTTGTATTTGCCAAAAGTAGTTAGAAATCAGAAAATTGAAATTGCTACAAGAAAAAGAATAAGAGAACACTTTGAGTTTGAAATAAAAAACCTAGATAAAAAAAGAACTAAACGGAAAAAAACAGGAATAATATACTTAGTGGTAGGTGTGGCGATACTTGCCACAAATGCATATATTGAATGGGAATTGTCTGAAGATAGGTTGATTTCGTTATTTGGATTTATACTTTCTCCTGCAGGATGGTTTTCTACATGGACAAGTTTTGAGAGATTTATATTTGACCCTTCAGATGAAACTGAAAAAAGAGAATTTTATTTGCGCATGCAAAAAACTGGCGTGAATTTTTTGGATATGGAAGATGTTGGCAAAAAAGTAAATATTGAATTTAGAGATAAAAATAAATTGTAGGCGCTTATTTATAATTTTTGTTGAGATAGTATCTAGCGAGGTAGTTATATGCATAAGATAATGTCAGTTTTGATTTCGTTGGTGCTTTTGTTTGGTTGTACAACACAACAAAACATACAACAAGAACAAGTGAACGAGAAATTAGAACCAGAACAGACACAACAAACACTTGAGACTGATAATAAAGAGGTAGAAAATATGGCAAAAAATCCAACAGTTGTTTTTGAAACAGAAAAAGGAACATTTGAGGCAGAAATATTTTTGAATGAGGCTCCAATTAGCGCAAATAATTTTTTGGGATTAGTTCAGAATAGATTTTATAATGGACTTACATTTCATCGTGTTGAACCAAGTTTTGTAGTTCAAGGAGGAGACCCAAAAGGGGACGGAACTGGCGGGTCAGATAAAACTATCAAACTTGAGATAAAACCGAATTTAAAACATGAGTATGGAACTCTTGGAATGGCACGAGCTCAAGACCCAAACTCTGCAAGCTCACAATTTTATGTGGTTACCGGAGAAGCATCTTTTCTTGATGGACAATATGCAGTATTCGGAAAAGTTCTTGCAGATGGAATGCAAGTAGTTGAGAATATTGAAATTGGAGATAAGATGCAAAAAGTATATGTTAAGTAGTAACGTTTGGAAAAAGCACTTGAAAAATATTTTTTTTCTTTTTTAATCTAGTTCTATTTAATTCTAATTCCAAATTCAGACTTAAAATGGGGGGACCGAGATTTGAACTCGGACAACCAGGTCCCAAACCTGGCAGCATACCAGATTAGCTCATCCCCCCATAATTGAAGATGGTACTAAACACATTGAAAATGACAGATAGATATTGAAGACTAAAATTAAAAAACAAATGTAGGGATTATACCTACTGAAGATAGCACTAGATATAGTATGTACAACACATACATGAGCAAAAGAATAATTCCTTCAGAACGTTGTAATGTCATCTTTTTCTTCCCAAATAATGCAAACAAGAAAAGAGCCAAGGAAGAAAGAACTACTACAAGTATATCTAAATTTCTTGCAGGTTCAAAACTGATTGGGTTGATTAACGAGGCGATTGCAAGCACAAAAAAGATATTGAATATATTTGAACCGACAATATTTCCCACTGCTAAATCAGGATTTTTCTTTATTGCGGCAAGAATTGAAGTGACAAGCTCAGGTAATGATGTCCCGATTGCGACGATTGTAAGCCCGATTAGCGCTTGAGAGATACCTAAAAAGTTAGCAATTGATACCGCACTATTGACTACCCACTCACCTCCAAGATAAAGACCGATTATTCCTGCAATTATATACGAAACAGATACGACCAAATCATATTTTGCATCAGTTATGCCTATGTTTTCTTTATCGTTTTTCATCATCGTGTATATATAGTATAAAAATATTGCAAAAAAAGACAGAAGAATTAGCCCATCACTTCGTGTTATTTGAGACGTTTGAAGACCATCTATCAAAATATGATTTGCAAGTATTACCACAACGATTGCTGCAAGAAGAGAAAAAGGTATTTCATTCCACACAGTCGCATCTTTTATATTTATTTTATAAAAAATTGCAGAACAGCCCATTATCAAAAGAATATTAGAAATGTTCGAACCTAAAATGTTTCCAATTAAAAGACCACTACTGCCATCATTAGATGCGATTATACTTACAAAAAGTTCTGGCAATGAAGTTCCAAATGCGACTACAGTAAGGCCGATTATTAAATCAGATATTTTGAAACGACGTGCAAGAGATACTGCACCCTCAATTAGAAAATCTGCGCCTTTTACAAGTGCAACAAACCCAAGAAGTAATAGTGCGCCATCAACCAAAATAGACATTATATGAAAAGGGATCTAAATAATTAAAAAATAACACTTAAAGCAGGTCAGATTAAATGCTGAAAAATTCTACTTTTATTTCATCTGAAATCTCAATTAATGATGCACGACGAGATTCTATGGCACCGAGTTTTATTACTAAAGTGTCGTTGATGATTTTCCGACCTTCGTGCTCGTGAATATGACCACATATAACGATAAGAGGCTTTTTTTTGTCAATTATATCACGCACTGATTGCGAACCGGCATGAATTGAACCGCTTACCTCATCAAAAATACCTTTTGGCGGAGGATGAGAAATTAGTATCGTGTTTTGATCTACCCCAGATGAATCAAGTATGTGCTCAATTTGGCGCTCAGAAAGCTCACTTGGAGTATTAAATGGTGTTGGATTTGAAC
>CAZHIX010000043.1:6092-8237 GCA_964532715.1 Microcaldota archaeon
CGTAACCGGGTTGATCGCGCATAAATTCCAACACACTGGCCGGGTCCATATTTCCATGAACAAAATAGAATTTTTTTCCAAACAATGAAATAAGTTCTTCTACAAAAGAAACAGGACCCCGATTAGATAGATCCCCGGCACAAATTACATAATCTATATCTGAACGAGCAGCGTACGCGCGCAGTGATTCAAGTGCATCCTCATCAGCATGAATGTCCGAAAACGCAAGAATACGCATAACTACCACCTTTTTCTATGGGAGTTTCTATCGCGATTATCACGTGAACCAGAGTCGTTATTACGTCGACTATCGTTTTTGTTTTTCCAACCTGAACCGCCAGATCGATTTAGACGACCTTGTCCAAACCCTGGACTCTTGTCATCTCGTCTGCGACTTTTGCCAAAAAAACCACGATTTGGACGATCGTCGCTACGATTACCATCTGTTCTGTTTTGAGAAAAATCTCTGTTAGGGTTTTGTTGATTGCGATTTCTTTGAGAGTCGCGCGAGTAATTATCAGGCTCTATTCTACGCGCGGTGTTTGGGGAAAATGCGCGGGGGCTGTCTTGACGATTGCCTGAAAACTTATCAAAAGATCTGCGCTCATTTGAAGTATTATCTGAAAATTTATTGGTTTGAACTATCGGAGCAGATATTTTACGTTTAGACGGTCCGTCTTTTGCTTTTTTTAGAATATCTTGAACTCGGGCTTCAAACTGGGATTTTAATTTTTCACTTATATTATTTTTACTAAATGCATCTGCTTTTGCGGCAATTGTGAGTTTTGAAGCAAGCGCCCGGGCTATTTTGCCACGTGCGTGTTTTGGAGCCATTGAAATGTGAGGATGAGAAAATATTAGACCGTGTTTTGGAGAAGGTGAGCCGGATTTTAAATGTTTAAATAATGCTTTTTCTGCACCAATCACCTGAATTGTTGAAGAAGGCATTAAAGCAAGTTTTTTTAGTGAACCTGCATGCGCAACTAATTGAGAGGCTATTTTTGGACCAGCAATTGCAGTTATATTTGGACATAGACGATTTGCGATGGATTCTTCATACTTTTCCAAATTATTTTTTAGTTCATATAATGAAAGTAGAGTCTTTGCGTGAGATTGAAGTGCAGACATATCGTCTGAACCGAACATTACACCGACAGAAGTGTTAGATTTTTGGATTATAGAAGGATACGCATCTGGAAACATTTTTTCAAGTGTTTCTTTTTGCGGGTTTGAACGATCAAAGAATGACGCAAGTTTCGTATATTTTATTGGATCCTTGTGTGAAAACTCTGGAAAATGAAGTCCATACCATTCGTTAAGTCGCTCAAATGCAAGATTTGAAATCTTGTTAAGCTCATCTATTGCACCCACAACCTGAACGATTATGTGGTCTTGAGAAGCAAGCTCTTTTTGCACGCCTTCGCGTGCGCGTTTCATGAATTTGGATTGGTCAAACCTAAAGGCCATAAATATGCACCAATTAACATTTAGGTGTGCAGGATATATAAGCTATTTGGGAGTTGAACAAACATGATATTGTCAGATGTTGATATAAAAAATGAAATTGCGAATAAAAATTTAGTTTTTTCTCCAAAGTTAAAACCGGAGCAAATTGGTGGGTCGTCAGTTGATTTGACACTTGATTCACAATTCTGGACGTTTAAAAAAAGTGTGATTTCCAAAAAGGTTATTGATCTAAAAAAAGACACTGCACAAAATTGTTTTGATGAACATAGATGGAATTTTGTCATACTTGAGCCAGGTGCACTTATTTTAGGGATAACAAAGGAGAAAATAAAACTGGCATCACACATAATGGGCACACTTGAAGGAAGAAGCAGATATGCTAGAATGGGGCTTGCAGTACATGTTACATCTGCACTTATTCAAGCAGGTGCTCATAACAGACAGGTTCTTGAGATTGTAAATATGGGACCAAAACCGATTAGAATGTATGCTGGAATGAGAATTTCACAAGTAGTATTTTGTTACCTTAATAGCCCAACTTCAAAAGCATATAGCAGATTTGGAAAAATTGCAATAAAACAATAAGATAAAACACATATATTGAAAAAAATTAAGAACAGAAAATCAGATTTGCCGAAGAGCACCCAGCCATAAATGGCTGGGTCTTGTGCTCATTCG
>CAZHIX010000044.1:0-8039 GCA_964532715.1 Microcaldota archaeon
GGTACAATATGGCCATGGCTTAGTGGGATTTATGCACAAGCAATAAGTGAAGTTGCACCTCAAATGATAAAACAAACACTTTGCGAATTTGAAAATCTTATAGAACCAAAAGAAGGCGCACTTTTGAGTTTATGCGAAGTTTATGATCCAAAAACTCTAATTAGTGGAGGTTGCCCATCTCAGGCTTGGAGTGTTGCAGAATGTTTGAGAGGGTACCTGATTCTTACCAACAAAGCTGAACAGACAAAGACAACCCAACATTTAAAATCATTACACGCAAAAGAGAACGCGTGGGAGATAGAAAAATGAACTTGAGCGACAAGGTACTTGCATTTTGGGTAGTTGCACTTGTTTTGTATGTAGTAGTAGGATTGATTTTTGGACTGTTAGTTTTTAGCGCGGATAAACAAACTGCACAAAAAGTTGCAACACAAACGATTTATCTTGATTATATGTATGCCGATTGGTGTGAGTACTGCCCACAGACAAGTAAAGATTTACAAGAGGTAGTAGAGGAATTTTCAGATAGTGTGCAATTAAGATTTTGGAATGAAGCACAACGTTCAACAGATGCTACTACCAATGAATTATATCAAAAATACAAAAAAGAACAGTTGTTTGGAGGATTTCCGACAATTGTTGCAAATGAAAAACAGATGCTTGTAGGAGCAAGAGATAGAGAACAGATAAGGAAGTGGATATGCGAACAATTTGAGCAGGATAAACAACCCAAACAATGCCACCAGTGATTAAGAGATTTTGTAGATTAGCTAAGAGAGAACCTAAAAGTTATAGCCGAATACACCAAGTTTATTAGGTACATATAAACAAATCAAATCGCTACACACAGCGCTTTGTTGCATTCATAAATACGACACATACTGAATTGCTTAACATAAAAGTGAGTTTTGTTTTATTGTTGTACTTGAATAAAAAGTAATAATAAGTAGATGAATAAACAATAAAACAAGTAAGAAATGATTTAACGACAAATAAAACACGTGATTTGATGAATTATACATTGCAACTCCTAGATAGAATAAAAGATGTTGTTGAGTCTGGTTATTATCAAAGACTTGCACCGACAAATAGAGAGAAAAAATCACTTTGTGAAAAAATTGAAACTATGCAAGATGAGGGAGAATTACCAATAATATCACAGATTAGTACAGCGATACCAAATATAGGGCTTTTAATGCCATCAAGAAAATACGCTACGAATTTAATTGATAGGATTTCGGATAGCTACAATCTTTGCGCCATAGATTTGTGGATTGAACCAAGAGAACATGCCGGGGATTTGAGGTGGCTTGCAAAGGATTTGAAAATACCGATAATCCATAACGATTGGATAATTGATTCACGTCAAATTGTTGGAGCAGACGCTGTTGTTTTAGACATATCTTTAATTAATTTTGCAAATGTGGATCTACATGAACTCATAGATACCGCCCATGAAAAAGGCATGGAAGTAATAGCACAGATAAGAAATGAAAATGAGATGTCTGATGCAAAAAAATCAGAAGCAGACTGCATAATGATAAATAATTTTGCAGATTCAAAAACACAGGGGGGCATACAGACAACGATAGATGCCCTTGAAAAAAATGGAACAGGCAGACCAGTTATATCATCATATGGAATAAACACTGCAAAAGAAGTGAGAACGCTTATTACAAAGGGAGTTAGTGCTATTGAGATTGAAGCTCAGATTTGTTGCAATGGAGGTTTTGAGAAAAAACTGACCATAATGCGCTCTGCACTAAAAGGAAAAAACGCAAACGAAACAGCATAAACATCAGATTTGCTAAAAGAGAGCCCAAATTGACACTCAAAAAATTGCAAAAGAATTGAAAAAAGAAGGAAAAATAATAGATAGTCAATTAGTATGAACAGAAATCTTATTTTTCGTCATCATCCCAATCTTCATCAAAATCTTCTTCTTCATCTTCTTCAAAATCTTCATCTGATTCTTCATCGTCTGACATAGAAAAAAACTTGGGGTCGTAAATCATAAAACCACCTAATAACCTAAGAGCGAATAAGATAAACAAAAAATGAAAACTAGTCTTCAGTTTCTTCATCATCAAAGTCTTCATCATCTTCTTCATCGAAATCGTCTTCTTCGTCATCCATTTCGTCCTCTGACATTACAAAAATTTTATCTTCCAATACCATAGTATTCACCAACGCAAACACTGCGTTTCGCATGTGTAATTGTTTAGATAAGTATTTAAACGAATGTGTATGCAAACTGTAATTAGTAAGTTTTAATACACTAAGAATAAATAATACAGATAGTTATCTTGTTAAAGGTAGTAGATATGTGTGGAATCATTGGGTATGTTGGAGAAAAAAAAGCATCGCAAATCATATTTGAAGGCCTTAAGAAAATAGAATATAGAGGATATGATTCTGCAGGAATTGCGGTTTTAGACGAGTCCAGACTTCTCGTACTAAAAGGAGAAGGCAAACTTGAAGACATAAATCAAAAAAAAGGATTTTTATCGCTTGAAGGAAATATCGGTATTGGACATACAAGATGGGCAACACATGGCCCACCCTGTGAGAGAAATGCACACCCACACACAGATGAAAGCGGAAGAGTTGCAGTAGTACATAATGGGATAATAGAAAATTATACACAGATAAAAAATGATCTTGAGAAAGCGGGAGTAAAGATTGTTTCAGATACAGACACAGAACTCATAGCACATTTGATATCAAAAGAACTTTCAAAAAATTGTGACACGTTAGATGCAGTAAAAAACACTATTTGCAAACTTGAAGGCGCATATTCACTAGGTATATTGATACAGGGAGAACAAAGTCTTTATCTTGCAAGAAAGTACTCACCACTTGTGATAGCAAAAGGCAAGGGGGAAATGTTTTTTGCTTCAGACATACCAGCACTTTTAGAGCATACACATGAGTTTGTTCTTTTGGAAGATGGGGATATTGCAAAAATAAACAAAGATGGATTTGAGATATGGAACATGGATTTGCAAAAAAAAGAACGTGAACAAATCCATGTTGATTGGGATGTGCAAATGGCACAAAAAGGAGGCCATGAGCATTTTATGTTAAAAGAAATTTACGAACAACCACACACAATTGCATCTGCATTATCTGCAGATGTTTCACATGCCGTAGATTTGATAAAAAAGAGCAAGAAAATAGCAGTGGTCGGTTGCGGAACCTCGTATTATGCAGGACTGGTGTTTGAGAACATAACAAACAAAGCAAAAAAAGATGTACGCACATACATTTCGTCTGAATACTCAAGCTGGAGCGCTCAAAACGAGGATTTAGTAATAGCTATTACCCAGTCAGGTGAAACTGCAGATACATTATTGGCAGTTAGAAGCGCAAAGGCAAGGGGAGCGAAAATCATTGCGCTTACAAACGTGGTAGGTTCGTCTATTACCCGCTATGCAGATGCGAACTTATACCTTGGAGTTGGACCAGAAATAGCAGTTCTTGCAACAAAGAGTTTTAGCGGACAACTTGCAATATTGTACAAAATTGCATATGCGTTTTGTGAAGATTATCAAAAAATATCACTACTTGATGAGATTACAGATAAGGTAAAAATAATGCTTGAACAAAACGAAGGTCACATAAAAGAGATAGCAACCAAACTTGCAGATTTCAGAGATTTCTTTTTTATATCAAGAGGAATATCGTATGTCTCTTCGCTTGAGGGTGCGCTTAAACTAAAAGAGGTCACATATTTACATGCAGAAAGCTATCCGGCAGGAGAACTAAAACATGGTCCGATATCACTTTTAAGCGAAGATGTCGTAGTTGTGGCGATTGTACCATCTGATGAGCATTTCAAAAAAATGATATCAAACATCCAAGAATGCAAAGCTAGAGGCGCAAAAATAGTTGTAATGTCAGATAATAAAGAGGCGCTTGACTTTGCAGATTATGCAATAAAGATGCCAACTTGCACTTCTGAATTGTCAGTAATATACTATGTAATTTGCTTGCAATTGCTCGCATATTTTATGGCAAAAAAACTTGGAAGGGATGCAGATAAACCAAGAAATCTTGCAAAATCAGTAACCGTGGAATGAGACTATGGCAACACTTGGTAGTACCACCATATATTTGATTAAACAGATTAGAGGAAAATGCATTGATAAACTTGATGCATTTATGGTAAGCGCTTAAGAATTTCCTCTGACGTAAAAACGATTTTATTCGACGTTTTTCAGACGTTATATACACGTTTTTACATTATTTTTTGGCAAAACGCATTTTTTCCACGCCGAGCGTGCTTATTTTTTTCAAGGATGATTTTGTCAAAAATGTGGGAGATGCCAGTTTTGATGGTTGGTTTTGAGACGTTGCCAGTAGATTTTTAACCGCTTACCATTTATGCTAAAACTTCCATTATGTGAAAAACCATTTTGCATTACGCCATATGCGCGTGCTTATCGTGAGATAGAATATTGCAAAAAATACCAAATAGGCTCAAGATATCAAAAAGCCTTGCAAGAGTATAAACGTGTGGTTGAGCTCAGAGTAACAAAATGTATATCTAGGGGAGATAAATATATTGCACAGGATTTTCTTGATGAAGCATGCAAACTTGTGAAAGAGATTAATGATGTTTTTTGCATCAGTGCACCTGTAGAATATGCAAAAACAGATGGAGCAAACCTTCTTAGTAAATGGATTAAATTCTTAGAAAAAATCAGAAAACTAAAGTCAAGACATTGCGAATCATATTACTTACAAATTAATGCTATTCTAAAGGAATCTGATAATGAACAGACACTTGAAAAAAGATGGACAACCCTTTTGAAGCTGATAAAAGATGACAAACCCCACGAGCAACAGCTTGACAATAAAAATCCCAAAATATATCACATGCAGAAGATAAACTACATAGATGCAAAAAACAAAACTACAGAATTCGCATAAAAACTCAAAAGATTTGCTTTGGCAAAAATCGATAAAAGATTTGATAGAATAACAGATATAATACCTGAATGTGAGTCCATTACATAAGCCTTTATTTGTTAGCATTCTTAGAATGAACGGTGGTCATGTGTCATCAATTAGAAAAACGGTTTTGCTTGCGGGCAAAGAGCATTATATTAATGTTGAATCGTCTTTGGACTTGGAAGGAGTTGATATAACGGGTTCTGACCCAGACTCTGGAAAAGTGATACATATATCGTTGTCTGCACTTATGAAAGAACCCAAAGAACAAATAAAACATGAACATTTGTTTTCACAGGACATAGATGAACCTATGAAATCACTTGATATGTTCTCTATTGATGAGAGTGATTCACCGATAAATCCACAAGAACAGATACCAACAGTACAGGCAAAAAAACAAGATGAGAAAAGTGATAGTAACTTGATAAATGATTTATTTGAATAGTGAATTTAGACTAAGATATTTTGGCAAATCTCTGACGCTATTGAGCACCGCATCCGGTTTTATTTTTGATTTTTTCAGATGTTCTTTTTTTGTCACACCACTTAACACAAGAATTGAATGCATTTTCATTTTTTTTGCAAGTGCAATATCTGAATCAAGTCTATCGCCCACTAAAACGCAGTTTTTTGCAGATTTTGAACCTAAAAGAAGTTTTAACATGTACGTGTTTGGTTTCCCTACAATAAAATCATAAGATTTGATTTTTGAGCTTGAATTTGGAGTACCTGCAAAACAAACAGATGCGACCATTGAACCTGCTCCGGGCTTGATTCCATTATGTGATGGATATTGAGAATCATCATTTGTTACTATAAAATTTTTATTTGCAAGAATATGCTTTTGAGCGATTTCAATCTTTTTGTAGCTGAATTTTCTATCAAGACCAACAATCAAAAAATCTGCAAGATTTTTTTCACATTCTTTTTCACTCAAGACACGAATGTTTGCAATCTCAAGCTCCTTTTTTAGACCGGTTTCGCCAATTACATATGCAGTTGCAGGTGTGTTTTTATTTTGATATTTTGAGACGTATTGAGCAGTTGCATATGAGGAGCACATTACCTGAGATTTGCTTGCATATATTTTGAACTTACGAAGTTTATTTATTACACAATCCCTACTAAGAGTGGAGTTATTTGTTATGAATGAGACATCTAGACCGCACGCGATTAGATTTGAGATTGCGATATGAGCAGAATCTATGCGTTTTTTTCCAAGATAAAGCACTCCGTCCATATCAAATATTATTTGAGAAATGTTTTTCATCAAACGCTTGAAACAAGTAATAGTTTTAAACCATGCATGTGTTTGAGCCACTATGGAGATTGCAGGGTTTTGGGAGTATTTTCTTACGATGTTCATACCTATTTTCGTGATAATTAATCCAGTTTCTACTATTGGAGTTTTTTTATCGCTGACTAAAGGAATGCTTAGAGATGAGAGACATAAAATAGCATTTAGATCTTCATTGATAGCTTTTTGTTTCTTATTCTTTTTTGCGCTGACTGGTTTTTGGGTTTTTCAAATTTATTCCATAACTGTTGATTCGTTTAGAATTGCAGGAGGAATTGCATTAATGGCAATTGGACTAAATATGTTGTTTCCACCTAAAACCCAAGAAGAACATAATTTAGATATAGCGTCTCAAGTATACATAGTTCCACTTGCTATACCAATGACGGCTGGACCGGGAGCTATTACAACTACAATATTGTTATCTGGAAATATCCCAGATTTATGGCACCAATTCATATTCTGGGGTGCGATTTTTAGTGCGTGCACGATAAATTATATTATATTGAGATTTTCAGAAAATATAGATAAATATTTAGGTAAAGAAGGATTGAGTGCGCTTTTGAAGATTATGGGATTACTTATATGTTCAATTGCAGTACAATTCGTGATAGTTGGATTAAAAGCAGTATTTCCAATATTAGCATAGTGTATATAGTAAAAACTGCTTAACAAATAAGATGTCACATGAAATCTGCCAAGTCGCTTTGCTTTGAGCGTTCATCACAAAATATTGAATCTATATCTTTTTGTATTAAATCAAGGCGTTGTTGCATGTATGGGGGTAAATTATAGCGGGTTGCTAACTCGCGGGAGGATTTAAGATATTTTTCAATTCCCCCCTTGTAAATAGTCAAAAGTAATCTCCCACCACAACGATTACACTTACCTATTAGAGGAACACGCCTATATTTAGCATTACAATCAGTACAACGAAACATTTGCCGAGAAAAAGAGCGTAAATTCCCATACATATCAGGTAGAAAATGTGCAAGTAGAACTCGTTTTGCGACCTCTGATGGTTCAACAGAACATAACTTATCCTCAAGCTTAAATTGTGCTTCAACTTTTTTTGACATCTTTTTGTCAAGTGAAATATAAGCAGACATTTTTGGACCATCTTCTATTGAAGAACAAGGATGAGTGTATTTTAGATCCGAGTATGCGAGTGGAGATTTTAGAAGACTACTTACTGTAGGTATTTTTACTTCTGATGGTGAAAGAAACTTTTGAGTTGCGTCATAAAATGAAAGAGGATATTTACTTAAAATTTCCATGCAATGTGCTTCATCATCTATTTCAGTTGGATCAAGCCGAGTGGTAAGCACCAATGGTGCATCCATTGTTCCACCTCTTGATGCGGGTAAAAATTCTTTTGAAAAGTTCAAAAGTCCATCCATTAGTAGCATTAAACAATCTTCATCTCCATCGCAATTTCTTCTTTTTGCACAATGAAAAAACGGGTGGGCGAAACCAACATGCGCATTTGTAAAACCTATAATTCTTGAAAGAACACCGGCTGATGTGTGAGGTGAAAGCCCGATGGTTAGTTGACCAACTAAATCCTGAGTTTTTTTCATAAGATAAAATGGACGCATCTGATATATTTCCACAAACATTTCGTCTATGTATTTTGAAACTTCAAGAAAATAAGTTGCACCGTCAAATGGAAGAATAACATCTTGAGGTTTTATTGCAAGCATTTGTTCATCACTATTTAGAGCTTTACCATAAATATCATGAGTATACCCAAGAGATTTCAATTTTTGCCATGACACATAAA
>CAZHIX010000045.1:0-7844 GCA_964532715.1 Microcaldota archaeon
ACAAATTCACGAATTGAACTTGACTAAATTTTGCGTTTAATTATGCAACACCCTACAAAATAGGGTGTCGCGTTTTATCTCTGAGCCACCCTTTTTTTGGAAAACAACAATTTTTGCACAAATTCACGAATTGAAATTGACTAAATTTTGCGTTTAATTATGCAACACCCTAGCAAAAAATAGGATAGTAAAAACACAGACAATATGAGGTACATTTGCATTTACAAATGCAATGCTAAAATAAAATAACAAGATATTAAAAGGTCTGCACGATATGTAATTTTGGTTTAGATAAAAATGGAAATTGAATTGATAGTGATTGTAGCGATGATATTGCTCTCTGCAACTTTTTCTGCGACTGAAGCGGCGATTTTGAGCGTAAATAGATTGAGACTCAAATATCTAAAAAATAAATATCCAAACAGTCCTCAGATAGCAAGTCTTCTAAGAATTAAGACTCATACCTCTCGCACGATTATGGCGATTCTTGTAGGAAATAATGTTGCCAACATAAGTGCATCAGTATTGGTTGCACATATTACAACTACATATTATGGTGATGTTTATCTTGGAATTGCCACTGCTATATTGACACTGGTAATACTTATTGTTGGAGAGATTATTCCTAAGAATTATGCAACTTCAAATTCAGACAGTGTAGCAGTATTTATGGCACAGCCCATTGAAGTACTCACATATGCGATTGGACCGATAATATTCGTACTTGAAAAGATTTCTGCACCAATAGTGGGAAATCAAAATTTTATTTCAAAAAAACCACATTTTAGCGAGGCAGAAATAAGAAGTGTTCTTGAGATAGGAGTAGAAGATAGGGCAATATCTAAAGATGAAAAAATTCTTTTAGAACGGGTTCTTGATTTTAACGATACGAGCATACAGGAGATTATGACTCCAAAAAAACAAGTTAAGACTATGAACTATAAGGATACGGTTGAAAATGCACTTAAAAAAGTTGGAAAATATCGTAAAAATCGTTACCCAGTAATAGATGAAAACAATAAACCAGTAGGAGTAATATCTCAAAGAGAGATGCTAAGTTCTCAGAAAGAACAGTTAATATCTCAAATTATGGTGGAACCGTATTTTGTGTCAAAAGAAACAGTTGCATATGAACTTTTCAGAAATCTTCAAAGAAACAAACGTCAGATGGCAATAGTTATCGCAACTGATGGAACTATAGAGGGTATAGTTACTATGGAAGATTTGCTTGAAGAAATAGTTGGTGAAATTGAAGAACGCCCAAGTGGTATTGAACAACAACACTGGACAAAATCTGAACTTATTGTGAGTGGAGATGCGCGACTTCACGACGTAGAAAAAGAACTTGGAATAAGTTTTGAACAATCACAAAGATTTGGTTCTGTAGGCGCATATATCCAATATCAGCTAAGAAGATTACCTGCAAAACACGACACAATAATAACAAAAAGTATAAGAATTGAAATCACTGAAGTCTCAAAGGACTTTAGTAATCTCAAAGTCAAATTTTCAAAGATAGGGAAATGATTGTGCTAATATTTGAAGATTTTGGAATTCACAGAGTTTAGGTGTGTGACTATTCTTGAGATTTTGTCGTTGATATGGGTGCAATCTCTTTTTTGAAAAACCATACATTGCATACTTTCACTCATTTTCACAACATCACCTCGCTGATTTGCTCCTTTTCGTATTTTTCTCCTTTGTTACCAAAGATTATTTCTCCAGCAACCTTTATCGGCAGGAATTTGCATTTTTTGAACTGTTTTTCAATTCCTAACATGCAACCACCCCCAAGTATAAAGATACAGGTGAACAATATAATAATAAATGATTAAAAAACTAAAAATATTTCATAAAAAACGATAAAATGTAAAAATATTTAAACTAAATAGACATAAATATATACATGAAAAACGAAAATATGAAAATAGATAAAATTGATAAACAGCTTTTATACTGGCTTGATTTGAATTGCAGAGATAGTTTAGGCTCTCTTGCAAAAAAAATGAGAACGACTCCGGCAAAAGTAAATTATAGGATGGCAAGACTCGTAGAGAATAATGCAATAACTTCATTTGTCACACTTGTAGACTATAGAAAATTTGGAATGGCGGGCTGTTCGATATACTTTAAATTAAAAGAAATGGGAAATGAGGAACTAAAGCAGGTTGTAGAAAAAATAAAGCTAATAACAAGAGTCGTAGACCTCGTACTTACTACAGGTGCATACGATATGCAGATTGTACTTCTCATAAAAACACCAGATGATGCATCTGATGGACTTTGGAGCATTAGAGAAATACTTGAACAGAATATATTAGAAGAAAGTATTGTTTTGTATTTGAGAACGCACTTTTTTTCAAGAGAAAATTTTTTAGATAAGAAAAATCAATCAGATAATGAAAAACCAAGGTTAGTGTTTAGGTCTCATGAAAAAATAGTTGACATAGATCCGATTGATCACAAAATATTAACTGCAATGGCAGAAAGAGCAGATTTTCCAATATGGAAAATCGCAAAACATGTGGGTATACCAGGACCTACAGTTTATAGTCGCATAAAAAAGATGGAACGCGATAAAATAATTATAGGATATTCCGCAAAAATAAACCCAAATCTTAAGGGGTATCATTTATACAGGGTTTTAGTGAAACTCAGAAGAACCCCACACAGTAAAAGAGAGCGCATACTTGGTTTTTTGGATAGCCATCCACTAATATATCGCTCAACATTTACATTCGGAGCATATGATTTTACATATGATGCAAGAGTAGATGACGACTCAGAACTTAGAAAATTGCTAGTTCAAGTCTATGAAAACTTCAGTGACGAAGTGATTAGACAGGACTGGATTAGAGTTTATGAAATAATAAAGTTTGGCTTCTATATTAGTGATAAGAAGTGATTTATTGGAATATAAAAATGAAATTGCAACTGTTCTTGCGCAGGTTAGTGGATGCACGTTTGAAGAGTGCGTGAATAGTCTTGTAACTCCAAAGGCAGGTCAAGCTGATCTTTGTTCTACGATTGCATTTTTGATTGCAAAAAAGAATAAACAAAATCCAGCAAAAAAAGCACAAGAAATTGCACAAAGCATGAGATGCGAATATACTAAGAACATTGAAGCGCTTGGACCATATATTAATTTTTATTTTGATAATAAATTCTGGCAACAGAACGTAAATGCGGTTTGCACAGTAGGTGCAAAAAATATATTACAACAAAAAAATAAAACAGAAAAAAAACGAGTTATAGTAGAATTTCCATCCGTAAATCCAAATAAACCATGGCATGTTGGACACTTAAGAAATGCTATTTTAGGGGATAGTGTAGCAAGACTTTTTGAATACTGTGGGTATGTAGTGCAAAGAATTGATTATATTGATGATCTTGGATTGCAAGTTGCACAGTCTTATTGGGGATCTAAAAACTTGCCAACTGTGAAAGCCGATGAACAGCTAAAAAAGTTTGAAAATAAAAGGGATCACACTTGTGGATGGCAATATGTTGAAGCCTCAAAAAAGTTTGAGGACGAAAATGTCGCAAAACAAGTTAGAGAAATACTTAAGTTGATGGAAAAAGGAGATAATGAAGTTGCAACTGATGCAAGAAATTTTGCACAACAGATAGTTGAAGCACAGTATCAAACTTCTTTTGCACTTGGTATATATCATGATGCACTAATATTTGAGTCAGATATTATTAGAACTGTTTTCAAAGAAGGTCTTGAAAAAATAAAGCGTAGTGAAGCACTTGTTTTTGAAGAAAATGGAAAGAACAAAGGTTGCTGGGTAGTGAAACTTCAGGATGTTTTAGGGTTTGAAGGTCTTGAAAATGCAGACAAAATACTTATACGTAGTGATAAGACTGCAACATATACGGGAAAAGACGTTGCATTTTCTTTATGGAAATTCGGTCTTGTAAAAAATGATTTTACATATAAAAAATTCATAAAACAACCAAACAACATATACGCACTTGCAACATGTGAAGATGGGGAAAAACATGATTTTGGCAAAGCGGATATATCAATAAACGTTATTGGAGTTGAACAAAGTTATCCTCAGAAGGTAATAAGTGCAGTTTTGCAAAAAATGGGATATGCGCAACAGGCACAAAATTCAATACATCTTGCATATGAACATGTTGTTTTAGCTCAAGGAAAATTTTCGGGTAGAGCTGGAACTTGGATAAAGGCACAAGGAGAGCAACTTGGGTATAGCGCTGATGAGCTCATAGAAGAAGTAATAAAAAGAGCGTATGAAAGAATTAGCGCAAAATATGAGCAAAAACAAATGGAGATTATATCACGTGCAGTTGGAATTTCTGCACTTAGATTTTCTTTTTTAAGAACAAGCTCAAATATCAAAATAGTGTTTGATTTTGATAGAGCGCTTTCTCTTAGCGGTGACTCAGGACCATATATACAATACGCATATGCACGAGCAAAAGGAATAATGAATAAGGTTGTTAATTTATCAGGATATAAAAAACAAGATTTAGATTTTAGTAAAATTGAATTTGAAGAAAAAGAGATTGCACTGTTGCGAGCTATGATAAAGTGGTATGAGGTAGTTGAATCTTGTCAAAAAAACGTTTATGTGCACCCAGTATGTGATTATGCGATAGACTTAGCAGGAGAATTTAACAAATTTTACACTAGTTTACCAGTTATATCTGAAGAAGATGAAAAAAGAAAAAACGCCAGAGTATGCATTATTGAAGCATACTGTAAAATTATGCAGGACGTAATGTATATTTTGGGGATTGAACCACTTGATAAGATGTAGAATTAAACTGCTAAATTAAGTTGTGATTGAAAACACATCTGCGAGAGAAAAATACAATTGAATCATACTACATTTAAAGCTTTAAAATTATTTTAGTATGGGGTGAGCTTGGATGGAATTGGCAAAAGCAGTAATTGTAGATTCAAATGATTTTGTATCAAAAGCACTTTCACAGATACAAAATAGTGGAACTTGCGCATTGGTTTTTAGCTCTAAAAAATATGTAGGCATTATTGATGAACGTAAATTGCGTGAGAAAAGACTTGATCCTTCAAAGACAAAATGTTTGAAAATAGCTACAAAAACACCAGTATTACAAAAAGATATGGAAATTACTGATATGTGCAAAACATTTTTTGCAGGTAGATTTAAGACGCTCCCCGTAATGGATGGAACTAAATTACTTGGAGTTGTTGACAGATGGACCATATTAAAAGAAATAGAAAAGGCTGGATATTTGAGAGGATATAAAGTAAATGAGTTCATGTCGTCTCCGATAATGACAGTAAATTCTCATGCATCAGTATCAGTTGCGAATGCAATAATGAGGGAAGCCAATGTGAGAAGACTTGCAGTGTTGCAAAATGGAAGTCTTGTCGGCATGGTGTCAGTATTTGATTTATTGCCCACAAGACAAAAAGAGGAGCAGAGAAATCCAAAAATGAGGAACGATAGAAAAACTCCCGAAAATCTTGCGGTTTATTCGTTTATGAAGACTAATGTAGAAGTAATAGGAACAGACAGTTCACTTTCAGACGCAGTAAAACGAATGATTCAGATAAAACGAGCAGCACTCGTAGCAGTTGATGACTCGCGCCCAGTTGGGATAATAACAAGTAAAGACATACTAAAAGCATCAGTTTCTGCTAAAATGGCTACATCAGTAATTATATCTGGACTTGATGGAATTGACAAGGAACTTTCTGTAGATATCACAGATATTGCACAAAAAATGATAGATAAAATGAAAAATCAGGGGGTCAATGGTCTTTTTATGCATATTAAAAACGAACGAGGAACATATTTTGTTTCTGCACATGTTAGGGGAGACGTAAAATATCGTGCACATGCATCAGGATATGAGTTGATGGCTACTGCGCGCGAAGTAATAGATGCAATATTGGAACAAGCAAGAAGAAATAAAGAGACAAAAATATCTCAGAGAAAAAACTAATTTTAAATTTTTTTATTTTTTTTTCGTTATTTGATGCACAACGACATTGCAGTAAATATGTTTTTAATTGACAATGTAGATTTAGATGCATGAAGAAAGTTGCGATGCTAAAAGGTCAGATAGCCATTGAATTGCTTGTTATACTTGCAGTGTTAAGCCTTGCACTCATTCCAGTTTTATTTGCAATGCAGTGGAATGCAGATAACTCTCCAGATAGATTAGCCATATCAAAAGCAACATTTTCAGTAAGCAGATTAAGCTCTGCAGTGAATTCAGTTGGAAGTATGGGAGAGGGGGCACGACTTAGAACCCAAATTGAAATGCCAGATACACTCAATCTTAGTGCAGATGGAAAAGAAATTGTAGCAGAAATTGAAACTACTTATGGAGAAGTCGTGATATTGCAACCAGTTGATTATATCGTGCAAGGAGTTGGGCTTGCAAGAGTCAGCACTCAAGGCACATACACTTTTGATATTTATGCGACGGATTCAAAAAAGGTAAGAATAGAGTTTGCTAAATAGGTTAGCGCTCTTTAGAATGCTTTCTTAACACCAGACGATTTGCACCTATTTGCTCGCATCTTTGAAGTCTTTGACCATAGCCAGGTCTTGCGATTATTTCTCCATCCCAATAAGCTTGTTCGCCACGAACAAATGTGCCCAAAATTTTACCTCTTAAAGTCCATCCTTCATAAGGTGACCAACCTGCTTTTGAATATAGTGAATCTGAAGTTATGTGCCAACTGTCTTTTGGATCAAAAATTACTAAGTCTGCATCATTTCCTGCAACGATACCACCTTTTCTTTTGATTGTGAATGCTTGCGCAGGACCTTCGCAACATAAACGGATTACTTCACTAATAGAAATTTTCTTCCCTAACATTGCATGAAGCATTAGAGGAAATGAAGTCTGTAAACCTGGATATCCACAAGCACCACGCATTTTATCATCACTATTATGCGGAGCATGATCTGAACCTATACAAGTTACATCTTTTAGACAGCCCCAAAGTTTTGCGACTTGTGCTCTTGGTCGTAGAGGTGGATTTAAATTTCCATAATTTTTTAGTTTTTCAAGATCAGATGTTGACAAAAACAAATGATTTGGGCTTACTTCGATTGTATGAAGAGGTCTTTTTTTATTTTCATTTAGATCGGATTCAATATAGCCCGAACCTGCTTTTGCTAACTTTACTTCGGCACTTGTAGTCATATGAACAAAGTGCACTCTGCGCTTGAATTTTCTTGCAAGTTTATTTATGAATTTGACACCTTCAGTAGCGGATTTGATATCTTGTATTTGTTCATGAGTAGTATATTTTTTCTTGTTTTGATCAATTATATTTTGATCTTCGCAATGAACCAAAAACGGTTTATACTGAGCATATGCTTGAAATTGTCGTTCAAATCCAGATTTAGATAATGTGAGCTTTGAATTTGTTTCAGACATAAAAGCCTTCAGAGAAGAGGGTTGAAGACGTTTTATAAGATCAAAATTATCTTCGGTTGCTCCAAAATGAAAACCAAAATCGCAAATTGATTTTTGAGATGCAAGACATTCCTTTGCGGTAAGTGCACCCACAGTAGTAGTTGCAGGATTTCTATAACAGGGCATATCCAAAAATGAACATACACCACCAGCAACTGCGCAACAAGAGCCAGTAAAAAAATCCTCCTTGTTTGATGATTCTGGTTCTCGCATATGAACATGGGGGTCCATTGCACCGGGTAGAACAAGCCAATCACCTGCATCAAGTGCTTCTTCTTTCATGTAAGTATATGAATGAATACTTCCTATTCTCCCAGTATGTATAGAAAGACATGCAGGACGCAATTTTCCTTCAATAAATACTCTTGTTGAACGTATGAACAAACAAT
>CAZHIX010000046.1:0-7755 GCA_964532715.1 Microcaldota archaeon
CACCTACACATATAAGTAGAGATTTGATAGTTCGCAATCTAGAGATAGCATCATTTGCATTATACACCCGACCAAATGGTTTGGATAATTTCAAACGCAATGAGCTGTCCATTTGCAAAAACCTACTGAGGTAGTGATGGTGGTTTTGGAGGAGTGTCTTTTTTTGGAATTGAGTCAAGACTATTTGCACTGGAGGAGCTTGTACTTGACTGAGTATTAGTCTCATCTGTTTTTTTCCATACAGTTACTTGTTCTTTTTGGGCACTTGGAGGTTTTTTGTTGTTATAGTACCAATAACCAACCACGGCTAATGCAATTATAGTTGCAATTACTATTGGCACAAATGCCCAATCCAAACGAATTGGTTGGGCTGAAACATCTAAATCATCGGGAATTTTTTCAGAAGAAGGAATATCAAAACCCGAACTTTGCTCATTTTGTATTACAAACAAATCGGAGCTACTTGCACTATTGGAAGATGCATCCATTGCATAAATAGAATAACGCACAGATGCCTGATCTGCAAATGTAGGTATAATTCCCTCGTAAATATTGTAGCCGACAGAATACATAGGAAGTCGTTTTTGCTCATCTTGCGAATCGGTATATATTATTACAATAGAGGCATTCTCGCCACCAAGACCACTTGCATATTCTCCAGGATCTTTTATAGTTGCACGAACCAAAAGATTTCCATCAGTATGAATATTTGCGACGATATCACTTATTATTGGGGGGCTTAAGTCAAATACAATAGTGGCAACATCACTTCGTGATGCGTCAACTTGTTGAGTTTTTTTGTATTTATCGTATAATGCATAAACGATTAAATCTTTTGAAGTGAGATTTTCAAAATTAGCCCAACCGCTTTGATTAGTTTGTATGGTTTGACTACCAATATTAACTTGAGCAGAAATTGGATTTGCTAAATCGTCTATAGTATTCACAGCCAAATTGAAAAGTTCAAGAGTTATATTGACGCTCAAATCTCTACCAGACACAACAAGCGTTGTTGGTTGAGCTAAATCTGCGTATTGAGCAATAGCAGTATGAGTCCCGGATTCAAGGACTGCATATGCAACTCCGTTTTTTGAAGTAGTTGTGCTTCGTTGACCTATAGAGATTGGAATATTTGCAAGTGGATTTGAATTTTTATCTCTGACAAAAAATCTTATTTCATATACCGGGAGGACTATGGTTTGCTCAACTTTTCCATTGATTGCGCTAAAAGTTCTCTGAACAAGTTCTGTTCCGTATTTTACACGAACTATATATGTTTTATCCGTATCTTCTGGGTCGTACTCTAAATTAGTAAGCGTAAATGAAACTCGCCCTTGTTCGTTTGTAGATAAAGTTTTTGTAGTGGCTTTGCCACGTGCACGAGTTATTTCCCAAGTTATATTTACAAGTGCTCCTTGAACAGTGCGCCCTTTTTCATCAAGAACGCGAATAGTTACTTGTTCTACATAACCACCACTATCATCGTCAGTGTTCCACTTAATTGGATCTATTGCAGGCTCGTTAGTCCAAGGAACGCAGTTTGAGGAATTCTCATCGCAATCATCACAAAATGAAATTGAGCACAACGCCAATAGCACAAAAGATAAAACAAATATTTTATTGTCCATGCCACTATGACTGGATTAAGTTTTAAATTCTTAACTTAAGTTGGAAAAATAAGTAACGTGCTTCAAAAAGCATATTGGTAAAAAATGAGCTAAAAATGAGAGCAATAGCTAAGCCATCAAATATTAAGTGTCAGCAGCAATCGACCTTCCCGCGAGATCGCAGTATCGGTTCAATCGTGCACAAGATTAACTGCCGAGTTCGAGATGGGTTCGGGTTTTGCCTCGCACCTATGACCGCTGACATCATATATATTGTGGGATTGTATTTAAAAAGCAATACGACAGCTAGACGAGGTTGCGAAATACAAAATACATCATTGAGTAGATAACAGAGATTATACATCAGGAGTATACGTCATCGTTTAATGCAATAATGTGTCATGAATTATGTTATTACATCAGAGATATATGCCAGCGCCTACTAATCCCAGAACAAAACGATTCTGAGTACGAAATTATACATCAAAGATATATCAGCGCATTGCAATACAACAAATAATGAAAGACCACAATAGTGCAATCACTCGTATCTTAAAGCCTCAATCGGATCAAGTGATGATGCTTGTTTTGCAGGTAAAACACCAGCAATTATTCCAAGACAGAAACTAAAGGCAATAGCACCAAGCGCAAGTTGTAAACTTATAATTGCATTAAAACCGACAAGAAATACGACTATAGATAAAAGCCATGCCAAAAATAGACCGATAAGACCGCCAAGTGCACCGATAAGACCGCTTTCAATTACAAACAACAAGAGCACAGAAAGGTCACTTGCCCCAATTGCTTTTAGAGTGCCTATTTCTCTAGTTCGCTCAAGCACAGACATGTACATAGTGTTTGTTACAACAACTCCACCGACAACGATTGAGATTGAAGATATAAAACCCAAAAACAAAGAAAGCATAGATGTTATTTGTTCCATCTGTTCCATCATTGAGTCCACAGTAATTACTTCAAAATCCTTATTATCAACACGCATTCCACGAGATGATGCAAGATCGGATTCTACTCTTTGTGCAACTTCAGTTACATTAAATCCATCAGATACTACAAACACTATACCTTGAACTTCCTTATCTGCGATTTGGTCTTTAGCTAACATTACAAGTGAATCATAAGTCATCATTATTGAATTATCTACGTCTTCTCCTTCAAACGAGCCTTGTTTTTTTAATATTCCCACGACTCTAAATGGTTTTTTTTCATCTCCAAAATACATGACAGAATTTATAGTGGCTTTCTCACCAAACACATCATTTGCAATAGAGTTGCCAATGATTATTGCATTTTTGTCATTTTCGTATAGCTGGCGTCCAGTCTCTACTTCTAATTGACCAGAAAACATTTTGAAATAAAGCTCTGGATTGATACCCATGGTAGAGATTTTTGTTGTATCTTTTTTGTATTGAATTTGAATTGGCAAATATACATAGGCAGTCGTATCTTCAACGCCTATGACTTTATTTATAGTTTGAAGGTCTGATTCATACAGACGACCCACGCTTGGACTTGAAGAAGGTGGACCAGAACCACCGAATTGAGAAGATAAACTTCCGGGTATTACCATTACATTATTTGAACCGAATTTTGAGAGCATTTCATCAAAATAAGCATAAAGACCTTCAGAAAGTGAAATTAATGCAACTATTGCAGCAACACCGATAACGATTCCAAGTATAGTAAGCATTGTTCGCAATTTATTGTGAAGAAGTGAACGAGAAGAATACATTACCATTCCAGATATTTGTTCTACATCAACCATTTAGTCCGCCCTCATAGCCACAACTGGCGATAGTTTTGACGCACTAAGCGCAGGAAAAAACCCAGAAATCATTGAAACACAAACACTAAATAACATTGCAAATAGTGCCACAGGTAAAGTAATTATAGCAGTAAAATCAAATAGCGCAACAATTAGAGTAATCACAAATGAAAGTAATAGGCCTATTAATCCGCCCATTAAACCAATGATTGCACTTTCAGTGAGTATGAGTAATAGTACATCTGTGCTTGTTGCACCTATTGCTTTTAGAGTGCCTATTTCTTTTGTTTTTTCAAGAACAGATACAAACATAGTATTTGCAACACCAACTCCACCGACAACTAAAGACACGCCAATTATGAATCCCAATATACCAGTAAGAAATCCAAGAAGCTGATCCACTTGATCCAAAATATAATCTGCAGTTACTAGTGTGAAATCCGGATCGTCTTCTTTTACACCACGTGATGAAGCTAAATTGTATTTGACTTGTTGGGTGACTGAATCAAAATCATAAGATTGTGAAACAGTAAACGTGATAGAGTTTACTTCGTTATCTGCAAGCGATTTAGATGCTAGTTCTCTTACGTCGTCAAATGGCATGATTAGATTTGATTTCCCACTTGAGGAGTCAAGTATACCTACAACTCTAACTTTTGTTCGCTGTGGACCAACATAAAAAAAAGAACCCACAGACATCGGCTGTTCAAATATTTCAGTAGATGCAAAATTTGAACCAATCACAGCAACATGTTTATCAGCATCTGTAAGAAAACGCCCCTCAGATATTTTTATTTCTCCACGTACTTTTTCATATTCTGAAGGTTCTACCCCGCTTAGGGATAGAGTAATGTTCTGTTTTTTGTAAAAAAGAGACGTGCGAAAAGAAACTGATTTAGTTATGTCTTGAACGCCTATGACACGCTCTATTCTAGAAATGTCTTTTTCAAAAAGTCGCCCAGACGTGGGTCGCATATACCCGCCCCCGGAAATTCCAGATATTGAATCTGGACCACCTGGAACCACGACCACAGTTCTTGCACCAAATTCAGATAGTTGATCATTTATACTCGCATAAAGACCATCACTAATTGACATCAAAGTTACAACTGATGCGACGCCTATCACTATCCCAAGCACCGTAAGATACGCTCTTAAACGACGATGAGATAATGAGCGCAGGGAATAAGAAAATAAATCCCATAAATTCGCCACGCACTACCCCCAAATCAATTATTTCTTTTTTTGTGCATCGTGTTTTTGTCTACAGAAAAACCAGTAGAACAAAAACAGAAGTATCACAACAACTACAACCGGCAAAAAGATTGAGCTAAGACCCGAAGAATCTTCTGAGCCATTAGAAGTTATTCTTAAATTTAGTGTGTGAACTTTTTGCACGTCTCGGTTGTAGTTGTCTTTGAATTTAGTAGTCACGTTTATTGGATAATCCCCAGCTACGACATTTTTTACATGCACTTTGTATTGAACGGTGCTAAAATCATCTTCAACAAGACCACCAATGAATTGCTCGTTTTGAGCTTCTTGAAGTTCAAGTAAATCTCCACCTTCAAGACCGACTATTAGAGCTTTTATAGGCGAAGTTCCTATGTTTGAAACAAGAACAGATAATGTATGATCAGCACTTGAAATAATTGGTGCAGGTTTGGACGATATAAAGACTTGCACATCCACAAGACCTTCAAGATTTATTCCGATTGGTGCAAGCTCATCGGTTATTTGCTCCCCGTTTGAATTTTTTGCACGGATCACAAAAAATTGGCGATAGAAACCTGAGTCTAAATCATTTACTCCTGCATCTAGAGTTATCGTTTTACTCTCAAAAGGTGCAATATCTCCAACAAAGACAAAATTTGTCCCCAAAGAGGTGAGAACTTGTGTTGATGGTGCAGATGAACCAAGAGATGCAAGATCAGAAACCGAAGCAACACCAACACGAACATCATATGCTTTCTCATCACCATTGTTTTCAACATTTAGTACAATTTCAACTTCTTTTCCAGGAATAAAGTGTTGATTGTGCGCAAGAGCTATATCAATATTTGGACTTGTGCGTTTAACCTCAAGTCTTAGTTTTGCTTCAGAGCTAAGCTCTGTTCCAGATTCATCAAAATAAGTGATTGTGATTGGAATTGAATATGCTCCAGAAATAACATTTGACGCTAAAGTTATACCGAGTTTGAATTCTTTTGATTCGCCTTTTGCGATACTTCCAACAAATTGTGGATTTGGACCAGTTTGCAAAAATTGAGAGGAATTTACAGATATACGTGCATCCCTTGCATTCCCACCACTATTGCTCAAGTTGACATTAACTTCAAAATCACCAGTAGTCATTACAGTTTTATTTGAGGATACCATGGAGAAAGTTGCAGGATTTGATACTGTGATTGGAACATAAACATTTTTGTAAAATGTTCCAGAAGCATTTAGCCAAGATAATTTTATTGATAGTGAATATACACCTGCATTTGCATTTTGAGGAACTGTAAATGAAAGTGCGACTGAACCAGATGTTCCAGATTTGTAATCACCTAAAAATTTACTTGAGCTTGAAACTATCCCCCCTGTTCCAGAAGCTTCTGCATTGACCGATTGAATATCGTGCGAATCAGTATTTGCTATATTCATACTTACAATACCTTGTGAACCCGGTCTTACAACGGAGGGAATAACAGAAGTATTTGACACAGACAAATCTGCAAAAGAGAAAACAGATAAACACAGCAAAGTTACTAACACAGTGCAAAATATCTTTGCATTAAATGTACAGTTGTTTTTTGTGTAATTTACATTTAACATACATATCACCATTCAACATAGAATTATTATTTTTCCACTTTAGTGTCTTTTTGCACAAGACCATCTTTTAGCATTACGACTCTTGGGCTTCTTTTTGCTATATTCATATCATGAGTTACGACTATTAGTGTTTTTCCCTCATCACTAAGCTCATCAAATATTTTCAGTACTTCATCACCGGTTTTTGAATCCAAGTTTCCAGTCGGCTCATCTGCCAAAAGAATTGAGGGCTCGTTTACTAAAGAGCGTGCGATAGCAACACGTTGTCTTTGACCACCTGAAAGTTCAGATGGAAGATGATACAAACGATCTCCCATACCAAGACGCTCAAGTGCTTTTTTTGCTTGCGCTTCTCTCTGCGCTTTTGGAACCGAATAAAACATCATTGGTAATGCAACATTCTCAAGTGCATTTAGTGATGGCACAAGACGAAACGCCTGAAATATGAATCCTATTTTTTTACCTCTAAAATATGAAAGCTCGTTATCTGAAAGAGTGCTTATATCTACACCATCTACACGAACTACGCCTTGAGAAGGCCTGTCTAAAAGACCAAGTATGTGTAAAAGTGTGCTTTTACCAGAACCAGATGGACCAATTATTGAGATATGCTCGCCTGCACGAACACTTAAATCTATACCTTTTAGAGCATCTACTTTAACTTCACCCATCTGATAGCTACGAGTTATTTTTTCTAAAGATAAAACCACATCAGATTTTGACACCATATATACCGACCACTAAAGCATGATAGAAAAACTATGACATAAATATTAATATTATTGAATTGACAAACCAGACAAACTGCGTTGAACTAAACTACTGATAAACACACCAAAAAATCAAGACAGTTTAAGCTATTAAAGCTAACTAATTCCATGAACAACCAAAATCAACATAACTAATAGAAAAACATTAAGATATGAGCTTGACAATAATGCAAAAAATACAAAGAATACAAATGTTGATAATAGAAAAAACAAAATAATTCATAAACAAAAAATACATAAATAAAAAACAAAAAATACAATTAATACACAAACTAAAAATACAAAATACTAATACAGATAATACAAAAAAATAAAAAGAAAAAAAGTGCTCAAAGAGCAACTTTTAATCCAAGCTCCTTTTTGAGTTCGCGATATCGGTTTCTGATTGTAACTTCAGTTACACCTGCAACATCAGCTACTTCCTTTTGAGTTCTGCGCTCGCCATACATTGCAGATGCGATATATACGGCGGCGGCGGCAACACCAGTTGGACCTCTTCCAGAAATCAGACCTTTTGAGACTGCTTTTTTTAGAAGTTGTATTGCTTTTTCTTGAACTTTTCCAGAAAGTTTTAGTGCAGCTGTGAATTTTGGCACGTATTGAGATGGATCAGTTAATGGGACTTCTAAATCAAGTTCACGTCTTACAAAACGATATGCTCTGCCAATTTCTTTTTTCTCAATTCCAGAAACTTTTGAAATCTCATCAAGGGTTCTTGGAATTCCATTTAATCTACATGTTGCATATATTACTGCAGACACAACAGACTCAATAA
>CAZHIX010000047.1:0-7690 GCA_964532715.1 Microcaldota archaeon
ATTTTCTAACAAGCCAAAAACTAAAAGATAATATAAAAACAGCTCAAATTCTTGCGCACATTCAAGGTTCAGATCATGCCCCTATTCTACTCACACTTGAGAATATCTGACAATTTCACAAAATCTTGTTTTATTTGCTCAACTAATTTTCTATTATATATCGCAGCTGCTGGATGATATATTGGATACACGATTATTTTCTCACCAAAAAAATCAACTTCATGTTTTTTTCCATGGATTTTTGTTATCCCCTCAACATTGTCCATTCCCTCAACACTAAATTTACCAAGAACAAATTTAGATGCAAAATTTCCAAGTGTAATCAAAATTTTTGGCTTAATAATTTTTATCTGTTCAATCAAATACGGAGTGTGTTTAGCTATCTCTTCGCTTGTAGGGTTTCTATTTTGTGGTGGTCTATACTTTAGTATATTGGCAATATAGACAACATCTAAACCAAGTCCTGCAATCTTCAAATATTCATCCAAATTTTGTCCAGCTTTACCTACAAATGGAACGCCTTGCAGATCCTCGTTTTTGCCCGGAGCTTCGCCTATAATAAACACTTTAGCATCACAATTCCCTTTTGCAAAAACAAGATTAGTGGCACTCTTTTTGAGCGGGCAATCGAGTTCAACCTCAATTTTTTTTCTAACTAAATCAAGTTCTTCTTTTTTACCCACAACATCAAAACTCCTAAAAAACAAATAATAAAAAAGAAAAAAACTAAGCTTGCATATCTTCAAGAATAGCCTGTAAATCTTCCTCGTGTTCTATCTCATCTTCCATTATTTCAACTACCATATTGTATGTAATAATATCTTTATCTTTTGTAGCCAAAGCAAGTTTATTATATACATCAATTGCGCATTGTTCTCCTTTGACATTCTGTTTAACTATTGCAATTGTGTTAAAGTCGCTTGGAGCATCATATCCACAATTTGACTCACTCAAAAGTTTAGAAAAATCAACTATTGGTACTCCTCCAAGTGCAATTATTCTATCTGCGACCATCTGCGCATGTCTCAATTCATCATTTGCATGTTCAACAAGTTCTGCAACAATTGCAGGTCTCATTTTTCCTTTTGCAACTTTTGCACCTATCCAATATTGATAATATGCAAGCCACTCATCTGCCAATGCTTTATTTAGAAGAACAATAGTTTTCTTAATGTCTTTCCCCGCAATTTCCATTCCTTTAGTTCCCATGTTATCACCTTATATATTAATCACGAAATGGGTTTAAAGCCATTATGCTTCGTATGTTTAGTCATCAATGCTAGCATGTGCTTCTAATTAAGAATTTAAACAATTACTGGTTATTAGTTGTATGTTGCTTGCCAAGAAATCTACTATTTATGATATAGATTTATTGGAAATAACTTCAAAATTACAAACACCTCGTTCAAAGGATGCAGTTTTATGGTCTTTTTACGATATTCCTAAAAAAGAAAATGTCAAATTAAATGATGTTAATTCAGAATTATTTTTTCAAACTCCTTTTTACAATCAAAATCTTTTACCTCATTTATTAGCTTCCTTGGGCGAATCTAATAATATATTATGGGAGAAAACCCAACTAAAATCAACAGATCTTGATCGTTCAATGTCTGTAGTTAGTTTTTGTTCTTTAGATAACGAAAAAATCCAACTAAATATTGCAAAAAGAATATTTATACCAAACACTTCAAGTAAAGAACTTGATGACGTTGTAAATGATATCTGTATTCACTTAGAAGAAAGTGGTCTTAGTAAAATCTCTTCTTTATATATAAGCATACCTGTGGAAAACGAGCAAAACAAATTTGCAAATATAGAAATATCAAAAAAGTTGTCTTATCTTATAAGTAAGAAAATTTCAAACAAAAATGTAGATGTGCAACTTCTTACAATAGATGGGAATTGGCTTGGAAAACTTGTTCAAACCAATAAAATAGATGATTGGCAAGCATTTAGAGACGAATTTATATCTGACGCAAAAACCTCTTCAGATATGTCTTTTTTTAATTTAGACGGTTCAATAGCGATAACCAACTTATCCTCCCCTCTTCAAGCGTTATTGAATGCAAAAACACGCAAAGAGTTTGCAGATTCTCTTTTTGCATTAGCTTCTATTCCAATCTATCTACCAAATCATCGCAATAATCCTCAATCGTCTAAGGCTATGGATGAATTAAGATTTGTTCTTGTAGGACATTCATATAAAATTAATTTTGAAAATGCGACTTGCAATCTAGTAATTGAATTTGATAAAGATTTAAATTTAAATAAAAACGATTTGCAACAGATTTATACTAATTTATCTGGGACAAGAGCAAGACAGATTAAGCCTGATGGCACTGTTGAAGAATGTAGGTTTAATTATGACGAGTATTCAAACGTTTTGTCTGTAAATGATATGTCTAACAACAACATTCAGGTTGCGGATTATCTAAAAAAACAAGGAGATGTTTGGAGACTTGAAGTAGAACAATCTCCAAATCAATGGCAAAATAAGCTTAATGTTGTTTATTTAGAAGAAAGCCAATCAACAAATTATGAAAAATCAATTGTCAATTCCTCTTTTTTTAACGATATTCTGGTTTTACAAGATAAATCTGGTAGCGTATATAGTGTCATGGACAAAGTTTTCAATGTCCTAGAACCACTAGAAAAAAAAATCGCATCAACAACAACTGATGTTTTCAACTATGATTTAAAGACAATGGCCGGTTCAACTTTAGATCATGATAGTTTCACTCTATCAATAATGGCTTGGCTTGGAAATTTTTTGGAAGATAATTCAAAACCTCTTAATCATCAGCCAATCGCATTTTTAATTACGGATTTGGGTAATGATCGTTCAAGTATAAACCCAAACTCTCAGAGTGCGCAAAAATCTTGGTGGTTCAATGATTTTTCAAAGTGTTTTGAAAAAATTCATAATAATTCCCCACTCAATTTTTCTTTAATAAGAGACGAAATTTCTGCTTCATGGATAAATTTCATGACTGAAAAAATAACTGAAAAAAACGGGAGAGTAGTAGTTTTTTCACATGGTTCACTAACTCGTGCAAATTTTCAACGAAGAAAATTGATACGTGAATTATGTAAAAAAACAGGTGGAGTTTTTGTAGATTTATTATATATTGGTTCTACTGTTGTTGTTAAAGAAAAAATTGAAAAAAAATTAAGCGAGTTAGCAGGTGAACAAATAAACATATCTGCCAATAAGTGGAATTCATTAATTTCTGGGGAATACATCTCTATTCCAAATACTATTTTTCGCATTTTTGTAGAAGATTCAAAAATAAAAATTTGTTCTTCTGATAAAACTTTTGGATTACATTTATCTAATGGTTATTTAACTGATATTTTCATGTCTATGGTTAGTAAATTTGCATCAACTTCTGCAGATGCAACTATTAAACAAAAAATGGCGCAATCACAAGAAATAGAAGATCAAATAGTCAGAATGCAAACTCAAATATCTACCTGCAAATCTTTTTACTATATGAAAAATGTTTTTAACATGCTTGAACAAACAAAAACCAAACCTGATTTTTCAAGCGATGAGCAGTTGGTTTCTTTTGTTTCTGAGTTATATTCTAACATATTCAATGCTCTAGCCAATGACAAAACTAATTTTTATCATGATTATGCAAAAAATCTTTGTCTTGAGTACGAAACATATTTTCGTTCTATTGCAAGTGATCTATCAAATCAAAAAAATCCAAATTTTGCTAAATCAATTTCAAATTTAATAGAAATTTCAAATGCACTAAAACAAATGTCATCTGGTCAAAAACCAGAAATCTTAGTGGGCAATCATCCGAATTCTACATCATCTCAATTATCAAATCCTTTTTTTGCATCACAACTTGAAAGTAATTGGGCAAATTCAGACACATCCTCAATAAAAGACCTTAGTCTAATGATTGAACAGATGCTTAGCACTCCTGGTTGTAATCTAAACGTAATTAACTCTAAAGGATTAACCCCACTCTATTTTGCAGTTCGCACTGCAAATGTTGATTTGGTTGAAAAATTGCTTCAAAATGGTGCAGACCCGAATTTATTTGCATCAAATGCAGATCCATTACTTAGCGCTACAAATAATTTCAATACTGATCCAACAATTTATGAGAAAATACTTAGATTGCTTTTGGAAAACAAATCTAATTCTTATAATCTTAACAAAGAAGGTTTGTCTAATCCTGCATTTTTATTTGCAGTTTACAATGGTTTTAGTATACCTGCAAACATAATGCTTGAATATAATCAAAATTTGTTAGCAAAAAGTAAAAACGGAGTATCTCTGATAAATCTGGCTGAAAATGAAAAAAACACCGAACTACTAAACCAAATGTCGTTTATTGCATTAGTTGAAAATGGGTATTGGCTAAATTCGGCTGATCTATCCTCTATGCAAAAACATATTCAACCAATTTTAAATAGCAATCCTACTGTAAATGCTAATACATTGCGACTTCTAAATGATTATTTTTCAACTCAAATAAAATACACTTCTAATTCAGATTCAAATTTTGCACCTCCCTATACTGTTTTGAAAAAAGGTGGTGATTGCGACGAAAAATGTGTGCTTTTGGCAAACACACTATCTCAAACATTAAGTGTGCCTATAGAAAACATGTATATTCTTGCTATACACACCACCTCAAATTCTTCCAAATCCATGCAACATTCAAATCACTCTCAACTTTTGGTTCAAATTCACGATGGGACTTTTTGCATTATGGATCCAATTTCCAAAGATGGTTTTTTAGTCTTACCGTCCAACATAACTGATTTGAGTTTAGCAATCAAATGGCAAACTAATTATTATCAAAAAATAGCTCAATTAAACTCAACTCCAGACAATCAACTTAAATTGTCTTCTCTTAGAGCACAACCTATATGTACTTTTGCTCTTAGGCAAATATTTTCGTCTAGAGAAAAATACTCAAATCAAAAATAAATAAACTTTGTGCAATGTTTTTTTTAATTTACTTTTTTGAAAGTATTATTTTTGCTTCTCTAATCAAATTGTGTGCACTATTTCTTGTAATTCCCATCTCTATAAGTCTTTGTTCATCTGTGGCTACTAACTCTTTTAGAGTTATTATCTCAGCAGAGCTCAATTTTTCAAAAGTTCTTCTATCAAGTCTTGGTAAAATAGTTATTGGGTAAAGTTTGTTCTCTTCAATTCTCACCTGTATACTTTCTGATTGTGGAAAACTCCAGCCAAGTAGTTTCAACCCAACACAATCTGAATATTGAATTACATCCCCACTAAATTTTGTATTTGTTACAAGCCATGCACAATCAAATGTTGAGTCTTTATTTTTTATATCCAAAAATCTAGCCCAAGTATAAAGTGCAGATTGAATATGACACTTGAGATGTACTGAATTGTGAAATTTGCATTCAATCATATTTTTTATTATTACATCATTATCTAATGCTTTTCTTGTTGCAACCACATCAATCTCGTGATTTATGCATTTACCCCAAATAATCTGTCTTAATTGTGTTTGATATCCTCTTCCTTTTATCAATGAACCTATAAATGTCTCAAACGGGTATCCATCTGGTCCAAGTTTTATCAATGCATTTTTTAATCCAAGTCTGCAAGCCGCGCCTGGTTTTAACTCTCTGAGTTTTTCAAATGCAAGTTTGTATATTTTTTGTGTAGAAATATTTTGGGTAATATCCTCACGTATTGCTTCAATTACTTCTTCTGAGAGACTTGAACCCGCACCTGCACGCACAAGTGCGCGTTTTATTTTTGAAAAATCAAGCTGTTCAAGTGTGCCGTCTGCTTTTGTTACGTACATTTGCATGTGCAAATCAAAGACGGCAACAAATAAATATGCATTGTTTGATATTTTCAGATTTTCATTATTCCAAGAAAAAGTAATATTCCAATAATTATCGGGTGATGCAAAAAGTAAATCAGTAGTGTGTTTCTCCCAAGGTACGCCATTGTTCTTGCAAACGAATTGTCAAACGTCAAGTTTTCAAATCTTCTACTGTATCCTGGATAAAATACGCTTGCTAAAAACATTCCAAACAAAAACACCCCAAACCAAGGAAAAATTGGAAAGTGATCCAAACTATATATGCCTGTATTCATATATCCAAACACAAAAAATTGTGGTCCTGTGCTGATTTGCGAGAGTCTAATTCCAATATCTACAAATAAAATTGCAAATAAAAAATTTAACCACTTAAACCTATAAAAAAAATATCCTAAGATTATGCTTATTCCGATAAAATGCAGTACTCCAAATATTACAAAAACATCTGGAGAAAAAATGTATGTAATTATAGTTATTATCATTCCAAGCGCAAAAATATGTGAGCCTCTAACGAAATATTTTACGAAACTAACTTTATTTTCAATTTGCAAACGACTCATACTTAAATGTAATGAGGTTCCAGCAAGTGTCACAAAAAGCACGGTTGAAACAAGTCCAAACAGCATTTCATGAGCATTTGGCAACGTCTTATATACTAGATAATTTACATCAAATATCACATGATAAATTATCATTATAATTAGTGCAATCCCTCTAAGTGTATCAATTTCTAGGAATCTACTCTTTTTATTCTTTATCTGCTCCATCCCTCTCTCTCTCCTAGTAGCTCTAAAATTTCATTGTGAACATATCCGTTAGTCCCAAAAAACGATGGTGAATCTAATCTCCATTCATTACCTTGTAAATCCGTAACTTTCCCCCCTGCTTCACGTATAATAAGCGCGCCTGCCGCGCCGTCATGAGGTTTTAATCTAAATAACAAACAGACTTCACCAATTCCCTGAGCAACATATCCAATTTCAAATATAGCTGCCCCAAACTGTCTTATAGAAAATGTCTTTTTTGCAATATTTGCTACTCTTTGAAAATTTATGTGGGAATTTTTTGAGTGCGGTGCAGGACAAATCATAACCATGGCCTGTTCTATTTTATCTCTATTTGATACATGTATTTTTTTGGGTTTGGATAATTTTTTATTTTCCATTATATATTCACGTGCCCCTTTTGATTTTTGTGCAATCAAAATTATGCCTTGATTTGGGTAAGCTATGCCCCCGGCTTTGAGCTCTCCTTTTTGTGCGTATGCTATACTCACTCCCCAAAGCGGTATCCCATACGCATAATTGTTTGTTCCATCCAATGGGTCTATGACCCAGCAATCATCTGCATACAAATCTGAATCTTGCATGCCTTCTTCTGCAAAAATCGTGTGATTTGGAAATTTTTTTCGTATTTTATCTACAATCAACTTTTGTGATGCAACATCTGCTTGGGTTACTAAATCATGCCACGATTTATGGCTGACACTTGCAGTCTGTTGCATTTTCAGTAGTATTTGTGAAGACTCCAAAAGAATATCAAGTAAAAATTTGTCTATACCCTGCATAAATTTCCCTTCAAGCTCTATTTTGTATATTCTTTGTTTATCCAATTTAATTATAAATACCCGCACACCAATATTTTATGGGCCCGTAGCTCAGCTTGGATAGAGCGACAGCCTTCTATAAACTCAAATGTTTTTGGTTCAATCAAATTCATTTGATTTTGATGAAAGCTGAAGGTCGTGGGTTCAAATCCCACCGGGTCCGTTAGAGGGAGCCACCTGTTTATCCCGTGCTTGCTCCCCTCTACCCCTCACATTTCTACTTGGTTATTAATCGCATTTTTAG
>CAZHIX010000048.1:0-7481 GCA_964532715.1 Microcaldota archaeon
GTACATCAACCGCCCACTCAAAGTGGGCGGTTTTCGTCAGCTTGACAATAATTAAATTTTTAACAAAGATACAGTGACAAGGATGATAACAAGAATATTTGCAACTACAATGTGTGCATTACTAAAAACCAAGTTTTACATCGCGTTCAATCTTTGCCATTTTATATATTTCACTAAGATTTATTTGCCCTCTAATCCATGCCACTTTTAAGTCTAACTTGATAAGTTCTTTGTCTTTATTAGAAAACAAATATTTTTTGTTGGCTGAAGAATTACATATATAGTCACAAGCATAATCAAAAATATCTGAGAAGTTATTTGAAAAATTATTAACCATATTGTGCGTTTGCTCAACTGAGCCCTCAACTCTGACGCCCCCATATATGATGAAGTTTAATGCAATGTGTTCTGAGTCTATCCCAGTAAGGCTGGACATTTGCTTAACCAAATCTACATTTTCATTAAGCCAAGATATGCGCAAAAGAATTAAACGAAGCTGTTGTGAAGTAAGCTCATCTCCTTCAACTCCGAGAACATTCATCGTTTCTGGGATAAGTCCAGTTATTAATGGCAACCATTGATTATATATTTTATTATAAAACTCATCATCGCTCATTTTGCCAAATATGCCGTTTGTCCTAAATGAAGAGAATAGTCCTGCATCCAAAAGTGATTCTAATGAACTAAAGGGAACAAAAATATCAGATAAAAGGATGTTTGTATCTTCAAGTATAGATTTTGAAGCTGAATCAGTTATTATTGAATCTGCAAATAAAGTGCCAAAACCAAGTATGAATGGAAGCTCTGCTTTTGCCATATTTGAGAAAGCATTTGCAAATTTGGCACCGCTATAAGCAAGTTTTGGAAGACCAGATAGAGCACCGATAGAAAAAAGTATATCCGCAAAAAATAATTGCGCATCACTTCCGTCCCACCTAAATTTACTTCCCTTATGAAATGCACGATCTTCGCTATCAGTATATTGAAATATGAGATTAGATATAGTTCCAAGAATTGCAGTTCCAACAGCTAAAGGATGTCGTATGATATAACCTGCGTGTATAAATTCAGATGCTTGTCGTAATGCAGTATAAACCGCAGAATCTTTTTTTGCAACGGCAACAATTTGTTTTATTTCAAACTTAGAAGTAGGCTTTATTATTTCAGAAGAAATGTTTGGAATTTGTATTTGAGGCACAACATAGTATAACCCACTTGGGCTAAACCCGCAAGTAGCTAAATCTTCTAAAGCTTCTTCTTTTGTTTTTCCTTTCCCACGCACTTTATTTTTTGCATCAACTGCTAAATATTCCCCATTAGAATTGCGTGCAAATATTATGTCATGAGTTGAAGTAGCACAATTGGAAAAAGAGAGGAAAATTTGTTTTTCAACATATATTGAGTGCAACATTTTTTCTCCATCTTCAAGAAGATTTAATGCGATTAAGAGTTGAGCAGAATTTTCACTTATAGCTAATGCATTTTTTATTGCTAAAGGTTTTGCACATTGAGATATTAATTCAGAATTAAACATAGATTCTTGAGATAAAACCACATAATGGATAAAATGAGAATCCGCAAGTAAAAAAGGAGATAATAGTTCATGCGCGTTTTCTTCATTTAAAATGCTATTAAAATTCCACGAACCGTTTTTCCTAGAACCTTCAAAGATTATTTGAGAATTTTCAATCATGTCGTTGCGTTCATTTAATGAAACAAACCCATTTTTGGATAATTTTTCAGATATTGAATTATCAGAATCTACTCTAACATGGTCTGGAAGAACGATTCTTTCCCCACGAGAGGAATGAAGCCTAGATATTTTCAAATAATCCTCTTGAGATATGAGCAAAAATACTTCACCGTTTGAGTCAATACCAACTTTTGCACTTGATAAATCTAAGTGCATGGAATGAACCTCATTGCTTGAACCAGGAATAAAAAAATTTTCATTTTGAACAGTATAGTTGAGTTGCCCGATAGATATTAATTGCAACATAAAGTTTAGTTTTTCTTTGGTTTTTTGCTCAAACTCGCCTTTTTTCTCATAAATATAAGATTTAACATTTCCATCGCTTAGAGAATTTAGTAATTTTGGCGCAAAAACAAAATCAACAAATAACTCAAGATTTTTTTCAATTAGAGTAGAAGAATAACTTTTTGATTGTGAAGAAATTTTTTGGAGTATAACAGCTGGAGATACAATTGGACGCTCTATCGCAGAATTATCTGCTGGAGGTCTGAAACGGACGTTTGGATTTTGTCCATAGGGCATGTGAAGATGAATGCTAAAATATTTATAACTCTAACAGATAGAGAATATAGTATAGCAAATAAAGAGGTAGCAGAAAATAGATTATACAAGAAATGTCGAATAATTAGTGATGAATCATTATTGTGAAATTAGTGAAAATAGATGTAAATAAAACGAAATAAATGATCTAAAGGTATTGAATATGAAAAAAACGGAAATAGAGAATACAATTAAAACTGCAAATAGGATAAACACTACCGAACTAACCGAACTTGAACCTGCTATATGGGAAACTAAAAAAGTGGGAAGAATGAACGTACCTGCGCGCGTGTTTGCAAATCAAAAATTGATACAGTTGATTAGACAGGACAGAACTTTAGAGCAACTCAAAAACGTTGCAACACTACCAGGTATTGTAAAATATTCAGCAGTAATGCCAGACGCGCATGAAGGATACGGTTTTCCAATAGGAGGGGTAGCAGCATTTGATCCAAAAGAAGGAGGAATCGTTTCTCCAGGTGGAGTCGGTTTTGATATTAATTGTGGAGTTAGATTGATAACTGTAGATTTAGATACTTCGCAAATTGAATCAAAGAAAAAAGAACTAATTGAAAAAATATTTACAAATATACCATCAGGAGTAGGAGTAAAAGGAAAATTAAGAGTTACCCAAAAACAATTACAAGAATCTGTTGAAAATGGAGTTAAGTGGGCAGTTGAAAATCATTATGCTACAAAAGATGACTTGAAAATGTGTGAGGAAAATGGATGCATAAACAATGCAGATTTTAGATGTGTTTCACAAAAAGCAATTGGACGTGGGCTTTCGCAAATGGGAACAGTTGGTTCTGGAAATCACTTTATTGAAATTCAAAAAATTGATGAAATATTTGAGCCGAAAGTTGCAAAGAAATTTGGACTTGAGATGGGAAAAATAGTGATTATGGTTCACTCTGGTTCAAGAGGATTTGGACATCAGATTTGCACAGATTATGTTGGTCAGATGCTTAGATACACGAAAGAAAACAAAATAGATTTAGTTGATGAACAATTGTGTTTTGCACCAATTGATTCAGAAATTGCACAAAAATATTTTGGAGCGATGAATTGTGCTGTCAATTATGCATTTAATAATCGTCAACTTATGACGCATTGGATACGCGAAAGTTTTGCACAGGTTTATGGAGAACAGATAATTGATTCAATGAAACTTGTTTATGACGTATGCCACAACATTGCAAAGATGGAGAAACACAAAGTAGATAAAAAAAATAGAGATTTGTGTGTTCATAGAAAAGGTGCAACAAGAGCATTTTGCGCAGGTAGAGTAGAGTTGCCACAAAAATACTTAGAAGTTGGACAACCGGTTCTTATACCAGGAAGTATGGGTACATCATCATACGTTTTAGTTGGACTTGAGGGAGCCATGCAAAAATCATTTGGTTCATCGTGCCATGGTGCAGGAAGAATGATGTCAAGGTCTTTAGCAAAACATACATGGGATGCACAACAGATTGTAGATGAATTGAACAAGAAAAATATTTTTGTTCGCACAGATCAAATTTCTGCAGTTTCTGAAGAGGCACCCGGAGCCTACAAAGACGTTGATGAGGTAGTTGCATCAGTAAAACAAGCAGGACTTTGCAATCCAGTTGCAAAAATGATACCGCTTGGTGTTGTAAAAGGATAAACCAGATAATTGCGAAAACGTCGGTTGAATCTATCTCGTAGTTGCAAGTATATTTGCAATTAGATAAATACAATGAATTTGAATTTTTGTTTTACAAGTTAAGTTTAAAAGCTATGCACAGATAGTTATGAATATGCAAAACCTGCAAGAAAATGAATATTCACAGTATTTTGAGCAGATTGCACAGATGGAGATTAAATTAGCCCAACTTTTAGACCATTTAGTAGAATCTATTGAAAATAGCGACACACTTGAGAATGTAGAACAACAATCACATGCACTTGCGATACAAGCAGCTAATTTGGCAAAGCACATAAGAAAAGCAAACTATTTAGACATACAAGAGTATATGCAAGAACTTAGTGGGATTGAAAAAAAATCACAGCAACTCATGGAGCGTATTCCTAATTCTTTGATGCACGTACAACAAAGAAAATGGGCGCAAAAACTTGAAGAGATTACTTCATCATTACATAAATTACGTGAAGCACATTCAGTTTTATCAAGTTCAATTTTACAATCAAGACAAAAAAGAGAGGCGCACGCAACATTCTTGAGATTATTAAATTCAACAAAAACAAAAATAGATATCGCAACCGATGGGATAATACACAAAAAACATGCGATGAGTAATCAAACATATCTAAAATTGTCAAGAATAAAAGGAGCGATCATAGGTGTCAAAGCACACATAAGAGCGGAAAGTGCTAAAAAATCAAAGGATTTGATTGCGCCTCACTCAAAACTTGCAAAAGATAAAATGCGTTCATTTTTATCAAACGAGCTTGAGGGCAAAGTCCACATTGACTTCGATGTGATAAAGCTTACTTCAAAACTTAGTGAGAAAGAAGAACAGTGGACACATAATGAAGTTAATGGACACGCAGTTGAAATGCTTTTTGAAGGAACTGAGATGACAAAAATAATTGCAAACACACGAAAAAGAAATTCAACAATTATTGCATCGTTTTTGTGTAAGCCGGATCAAAATGGTATTTTGGCAGAATTTGACGCACATGAAAGAATAATAACAGAAGATGGAGTAATTGCAAAACCATATCAGACAAGAATTTTCATATAAGAGCTTTTTAAACCTAAAGTTACAAAATAGAAAGTGCCAAGATGTGGGAGTCGTATCCCGAATAGGCAAATAAAACAAAAAAATACGCAAGGTGAATTTGAAATGGGATTATATCAAAAGATGAAAGAAACGTTTGAAAACGAATACAAACAAAGAAGTGAGTTATACAGACGAAGATTATCAATATGGAGAGATGAACCAGCAGTTAATCAGATTGAGAAACCAACTAATTTGGCACGCGCAAGGACTTTGGGCTACAAAGCAAAACAAGGATACGTAGTGGTTAGAGTGAGACTTGCAAGAGGTCAGAGAAAAAGACCTGAACCCTCGGGTGGAAGAAAACCTGGAAAGAACGTTCGCTATTTATCACCTGGGATTTCACTTAGAGCTCAAGCAGAACAAAGAGTTGCAAGAAAATACAGAAATCTTGAAGTACTTAATTCTTATTGGGTAGGACAAGATGGACAAAAGAAATATTTTGAAGTCATAATGGTTGAACCAAAAGCTTATGGAAAACCGATCTCAAGATCAAGAGCGTTTAGAGGTCTTACTTCAGCATTTAGAAAAGTAAGAGGTTTGAGAAATAAAGGATTTGGATCTGAACAAGCAAGAAAAAGAGAGTACTGTTAAAGATTAGTTAGTTTGAAATTAGGCAGGTTTTTAATCTGCCTGATTCTAATTTTTATTTATGTTTGATTTAGTTCTTTTTAGTTTGGATAAAAAAATAGATAGCTATGCACAAGATTTTTACAATGTAAAAAGTTTGCCTAAAAATTTTTTTGCAAGTTCAAGTGATTTACAAAAAGCTCGCACGATAGTGAAAAAAGTAAAATTTTTTCATTATCAACTTTATGAACCAGAGCAAGGACTAATCAAGCTGATGAAAGAACACGAATGCACATTAGTGGTTGCACTCAGTGATTTTTTTTCAATATCGAATCATGAGATGACAAAACGACTTTTGCGCGCACGCGTACTTATTCGCATTGCAAACAATACAGGAGTTAGAGTAAGAATATTTTCACTTGCAAGAAATTTAAATGAAATCAGAGATGAGTATGAAATGTATTTGGTTAGTAAAATGCTTGGAATTGACGATAATCAAATAGAAAATGCAAAAGAGCAAAATTATGAAGATATTGTGAAAAATGATAGTAAAGATTAATACAGGTTATATAAACAAAAGAAAAATAGCAAGACAGATAAGAATGCAAAGAGCTGATTAAATGATGAGATCGTCACTAAGAGATAATTTTAGATATATACTTATAAGAGACGAAACTAATGATGAAAAAAATGAGTTAGCACAGACCAGAGTTGCGCAAGTTATTGATAAATTTTTAGGGGTTTTTGGAGTATATGAAACAGGTGCAAAAATTATATCTGCTCAAAACACAAGTGTTATTGTTCGTGTTTTTAGAGGATGTGAAGATAAGGTATGCACGTGTTTTGCACTTGTAAATAACGAGAGTGGTAAAAATATACGTCTTAGAGTGTTGAGAATTTCAGGTACAATTGATGCACTATGCTCAAAACAAAATCTCGTAAAACCACAAAAAAGGTCTAAAATTCAAAAAAAATAAGAGATAAATAGTTTATACGTGTTTTGAATTGAAATAAAACGATTTAATATGGCTGATTTTAGAATTCTGAGTTTAAATTGAATTAAAACTGATTAATACAGCTATAAATTGTTTTGATTTGATAAAATTGGCTATATTTTGTTTGATTTGAATAAAAAAAGTTATTTGAGGTCTATTTTGCAAAAAAAGCTTTTAGAATGCCTAAAAATGTGTAAAAAAAAGCAAAGCTTTATAAGTAACATATGATGCAAAAAATATATTGCGTGCAAAAAAGTGCACGGTGTGGAGGAAAAGAAGTAAAATGTACGGACCGCATTTAACCATGGATATGTACGGCTGCGATAAAAGCAAGCTGTCAAGCGTGCAAATTGTTTCCCAGTTTCTTAGTGGGTTGCCGAATAAGATAGGAATGACAAAAATCATCCCGCCATATGTGTTTGAATACAGAGGTATAAAACCTGAGGATTGGGGGGTATCGGGAATTGTGCTCATAGCAGAATCTCATATTTCGATACACACTTATCCTGAGAAAAATTATGCCTCTTTTGATGCCTTTTCATGCAAGGAATTTGACACTGAACAAGTTGCCAAGATAGTTGCAGAGATGTTTGGAGCAAAAACGTATGAGAAAAATACGTTTGAACGTGGAAAGCACTTCCCAAAACAACCTGAGAGAAATCGACAGATAATGGCAATGCAAAGAAGTGTCAAAATGCCAAAAAGACTTTAGATTTTTTTAGTCTTTTTTTTCTATTTTTATTATTTTGATTTAAGTAGTTTGTAGATACTATTTGTTTTTGAGAATTTCTTAGTTTTATCCTGATCTCGCCAGTTGAAAGATAAAAGAAGGTTTGTGCTATCCATATATTGTGA
>CAZHIX010000049.1:0-7320 GCA_964532715.1 Microcaldota archaeon
CACGTGTTACTCACCCGTACGCCACCAACAAATGATGTCAGTCGACTTGCATGGCTTAATCGCACTCCGATAGCGGCACCCTCCAGCAGGATCAACTGGAGTCAAGTACATATCTAAAACTTAATTTGGATTGGTTCTAAGGTTTACTTTGCACCACATATCTATCTTTCGTTCCCATTCGTATAGTTTTGAAAACATTACGCCTAAGTCGATTAGAGCAGATGCCCTAATCCCATGAAAATCATGCAAATGTTAAAGCACAAGAAATACTCTCGGCCAAACAAAAACATTACACGTTGCGCAAAAACGCACAAGCGCGTAGCAAGATATAGTGCAACACATCTATTTAAACCTATTTGTGTTTCACGCAAAACCGCATTCTGCCATTTCAAACAGTCTGAGCAGCAAATCTATATTAGCGAAACATTATATACTCTCACTTCTTTCTCTCTATTACTTTGGGTGTTTTGGTGGGGTATTCATTTTCAAAAAATTTATTCTTTGTTTTTGTGCTATTCTTTACAATATCTAATATTGTTTTTGCACAAAATCAACTACTCACAGACTCTTGGTTTTTTTGGACTGTCGCACTTTTTGTAATTTTATCTTTCATAATTTTTTGGCTTGCTCAAAACGAATTTATAGATATGCCATTTTTATCTTCTGAGCATTCTCATAATAAAAAAGATCAAGATTTAATATTTGAAAAACAATTAGAAAATCTCCCTCCGGCGCAAGTTCAATCTGGTTTTTTTGAGGTCTCAACTGAGAACAAACCCGTCATCGACGACAAGATTGTGCTATCAGAAATGAAAAATAAAATCAGTGAAGTAAAACGATGCGGTCTTGTAAAAATAAAAAAACAAGATGAAAATGAGAATTCCAAGTCCTCTGAAATAGTTGATGAAATCTTAGACGAAGAATTTAACAAACGGCGTCCAGAATTTCGTGGCGAATCAAATCCTATGCCTATCCTACAGGTTCAGCGTGAATACTCTATGGATGAGAAATACAAATCAGAAGAGAAATATAACCCTGTTGAAAGATACAAACCAAATGAAAGATACAAATCAAAATCTAACTCAATTATAAATTCCTCTCAAAATTTGTCTAATGCTATTAAACCACTTTCATCCTCTAACCCAAATCCAAACTCATCTAATGTGAATATGCCCAACAGAAAATCACGAGTTTTCACTTCTCAAACATCTATCTCACACAAACAAAATTCTCATAAACTTCACAATACTAAAAAAATTTGCAAGTCCAAACGCTCAAAACTTTCTACGTCCAAATCCAAATTAAAACCAACGCATACTTCCACTATCAAATCAAAAATGCATACTCTAAGAAAAAAACCTCTGCATAAAAAATTCAAACACAAATAACCTCGCCATTTTTAGGGTGTAAACTCTTTTTAGAACTAACTATTCATTATACTATACTGTTTTTGGGTATTTATATGAAATTTTATTTATCTGTGCTCTTAGCAATATTACTCTCATCTTGTTTATTCTCCCAATCCATAGATCTTATTTCTCCAAGTGATAATTATCAAACAAGTGAGGATTCTCTTTCATTTTCTTTTCAATACAACTCTTCTGGTTCATATTTTGATTCTGCTTCATGCAGTATTATTCTTGATGGTTCAACTGTAATCTCAAATATGGTTCTTACTAATAATCAAACATATATTCTAACTATTATTTCTGTGCGCAACAGCGATCTTTTTTCATATGTGTTTGGGGTTCACAATTGGCATGTTCAATGTGATTTGCACAATTCTTTACTAAACGAAACTCTTTATGATGCAATTTTATCTGATACTTATCAATTTGAGATAACTCCAATCAGTGCGCAAATTCAACTAATTTCTCCTAAAAACGATTTTACTTCACAGTCAAATGAAAATACATTCAAATTTTTATATTCTCCAAAAGACACGGGTTCACAAAACCCACTATGTTATTTAGATGTCGGAGTGTCTAGAGTAGCGCAAGAATTTGCAAATGCAGATCTGCCCACTAGTATACGTGCAATTCTAAATGCAGGTACACATACTTGGAAAATAACTTGCATATCTGATGACGGTTCTCAAATTCAAAGCTCATTGTATACTCTTCACGTCTCTTTACCAATCGTGCACTCAAAAATTTCTTCAGGTGGGGGTGAGGTCTCAAATCCGTATCATAAAGAAATAATTGAACCAAAACAAATCACCAAATCATTTGCAAATAATCCAAATCCAAAAACAAATAATTCTACGAATTCATCACTACAAAACTCAAATGACTCTGCGCTCAATTCTATTTTTATATCTGCAAATATATTCGCTCCAAAATATGTGGTTGAAGGTGATGTAATAACCATTTTGATCACTAACTCTTCTAATCAACCAATCAGAAACGAGTTTGTTCAGATAATAGATTCGCATAATCAAATCATATATGCACTTAGTGACTCTAATGGTTCTGCAAGCTTTATTGCAAATTCTTCTGGTGTATATTTATACAAACTCGTAAGTTTCAAGCTCAATTCTATTCCCTCTACAATTGTTGAGAAAAAGTATTTGCCAAAAACACAAGACACATTAACCCAGTCAATTGAAAATTCTCAGACTTTAAATGTTTTATCTTCTGATGTTAATCCAGATAGTTTTGTAAATCTCTCATCTACCCCATCTCTATTTTGGGCAAATATTAGTGTGTTTTTTATTGTCGCATCATTTTTATTACTTGCAAAATTTTCATCAGACTAAAAACCTTACAAAATCAATAGGTTTTTATCATTAGTTATACGAATTGATTCATGTCACTTGCAATTTGATGGTCGTTAATATTTATTACTAATAATTATGTGGTGCGTATCGATGAAAAATTTATTTCTGATATTTTTATTTGCAATTTTTTCTTTTGTATCTTTAGTGTTTTGTCAAAATACTTCTATATTATTGATTCAACCAACTGACAACATGACTATTAATACTCAGGAGATCCAATTCAATTTTGTTTATTTAGACCAACCCAGCAATTCTACTTCTAATCAATCTAATGAAATAATGTGTGTGCTAAATGTTGATTCTACTCCAATTGCATCTATACTATCTGAAAAAAACGTTCAAACAAGTTTTAGTTCAAATTCACTAACAAGTGGGGATCATTTGTGGTTTGTAAATTGCAGTGGTGTGGTTTCTGATATTGCTTATTTTCAAAAAAGACCTCTAAACAACAGTTATGTGGAGCTTGTTTTTCCATACGAAAATTACACTTCTTCAAACGATAGTTTAGAATTTAGCTTCATATATCATGCAGCAAACGACGATAATTTGTCAGAAAACTGCTATCTTAACATCGCTAATAAACAATTAGGCCCTCTTGAAATTCCATCTGAAAGTGTCGGTGTTATAGAAATAACTTCTTTGCCAAAAAAATCTTATTTGTGGTCTGTTTCTTGTGGGGAATTTGAATCTTCAGTGCGCACTCTTGTAATTGAAGAATATTCATTACCTTCCATTGTCACGGTCTCTCCAAAAACCGGCAGAATATTTAACGTTTCACAACCCGAATTTGAGTTTATATATAATAGTGGGTCTGAGGGTCCAAAACAAGCAAACTGTGACTTGGTGATTGTTTCAAATCCATCCGGCTCAAATATGCTTGCCACTATCAGTGCATCAACAATTGCAACTGATAAAGAAGTTACAAAAATCAAATCAAATCCACTTTCAAACGGAAGTAGTTTTTGGTATATTCAATGCAATGAAAAAACCTCGCCTTACTATGCAGTTACGAATGAAGCACAAGAAATTTTCATACGCCTTGGCGAAAATATATCTGAATACGAAAATATTGAGCAAACACAAAATGATTCAACACAACCGTCAAATTTAACTATTATTGAAAATAATATTTCAACGTCTCAACCTCAAGTTCCTATTTTTGCATCTCTAATCGTTCCATCAAAAGCGTTTATGGGTGAACAAATAACTATTAGAGTGTTAGACGAAAATTCAACTCCTATAAAAGACGCATCTATTGTAGTTTCTTCGTCTTATGGTCAATCAAAAATTGTTTTTAGCGACAAAGATGGATATGCAAAATTTGTTGCAGATTATCCCGCATCACTCAATTACTCTGTATCTGGTTATATTCTTGAGAAAAAAGTTTTCACAAATGTTGTAGAAAAAATCTCTACTCCTAATTCTGATTCTAATCAAAATCCAAATCAACCAGATGTGGACTCTAGCAAAACTGGCGATTCTTCTATAATTTTTGTTTTATTAGCGTTTTGTGCCGTATTAGTCGTTGCGCTATATTTTCTATTTATAAAAAAACCCAAGGAAATTTCCATTCACAGTGATGTCAAAAATCAGAGTGCACCCAAATCAATTGAAACAAAGGATGTCTCCCCACCACAAGTAGGTTTTGTATCTGGTTCTGATTCTACCAAACACTGATATGTATGGCTGACCCCACAAAATCCGTATTCAATGGTTCTGAGCGCAATTCAAAACAATCCTATTTAGAGGCAAAAAAGCAAATTTCGAATTTGTTAGGCACGGAAATCGACTCATTTATCTCAAAACTAAAAATCAAATTATCAAAAAATGATCTTTTGCAACTGTGCAAATCGCTTGAGGTATATGCCGACGTATCATTTAGGTGTTATGCCGGATCCAAAGATAATCGCGGGGCATATCTGGCAGTATTAAATTTCCTGCAATTGGAATCAAATTTAAGCAAATGCACTTCTTTTGGGCAGATGTGCGATTTTCTAAATTTGTTACTGCGCCCGGATTCAAAATATTTTCCAGACGCTAAGCATGAAAATGCCTTTATCAAGTCAACAGATCTAATCTCAAATTTTTTTACATTGATCGATCCAAAGTCTAATTCGGCGCAGATTAATCGCATGCTAAATTCTCTAAACATTGACAAATCCTTAGTATTTATTGCTCCTGAAAATGGTGAAACAATCTATGGTAGAATAAGATCGACTTCAAATGAAAAGATTATCCGCGATAGCATGTTTGTTGTTTATGCAAAAGAGTTCAGCTACGATCATTATCTTGCAGTAATCTCTCACGAATATTTTCATTCCATCCAATCGCATTTATCTACAGGCGGTCGCGATTCAATAACTATAAACTCCACTAAAACTCACAAAGATCGGTCTGTTTCGTTGCCATTGTGGCTTATAGAAGGTCCAGCGATGTTTTTTACGCTTCAGCTTTTTACTCTCAACAATCTTGACACGTCTGTGAAATCCTTAATATGTGACAAAAATTGTGATATCTACATTCTATTCTCAGAGCTTATTCTTTTCTCATTGGAAAAACAAATATTAGCTGAGCATAAACCCTATTCACAGAAAAAACTGTATGCATCTTCATTATCTATTCTTTTTTCTGCATTTATATCTGGCGACTATCGTAAAGTTCAATCATTATGTGATTCTATTTTAGGCCAAGGCACCTTTGAAACACTGTCGTCTATGCCTGTCATGTCAAAACGCACTCCCCATGGTGAAGTTCAGTCTCAGTTGGATATGATATATAATATTCTCATAACAAAAATGCGCGAGCACAATCTTAGTGTCCCAGAAGGTCAATCGCGTCAGACTCAGCCCCAGAAGTTTCAATTGAGATTTTAGAATCCTTGATGCAAATACTGATTTGTTGTGCTATATAGTTCTTGTCATCTGAATAACATTTATAAACATCCATTAACACACTATACTCATGTCAAAATTAAAACAATCTTTGGTATCTGGTGCGCTTGTAATGTCTTTACTTCTAATTCCAAAAACTCTTGATAAACCAACTCAAATTTCAAACTCGCTTATGGGTAAAAATCGTGCATTTTTAAATCGTCTTCTTGAGCAGGATACAATCGTGCATCTTCCAAAACCAATGCTTTGTAATATGGGGTGGTCAAGTTACGGCTTCAAAAATTCATCTGTTTCAAAAAAAGACGCATTATCTCATCCTCGTTATTTTGAATTCTTTTCAGAAATCAGCAAACTTACTTTAAATATCAAAAAATCAAATGGTGCCGATATAGACACTCTTTATACGCAATACAATAAATTATGTTCAAATCTGTCCGAGTCCTATATTCTAAATGAGTATTTCAGAAGTGATATTGCAAGGCTTACTCGCAATCTGTTTTTACTAAGTTGTGGGAGTGCAAATCGCGAATAATCTTAGCACGCACTCTCGTATATGTGTTTTTTGGGCTGTTTTCTCACATATTTGTTTCAATTCTATTTGTTTTTGTCCATTGGTTTCCACTAAAGACGAATCCTGACGATAGCTTTAAATACTTGTGTATACCTACTAGTAGCCACCCTTTCAGCGCATCTGTTGCGCTGACATCAGCACGAAACTTGGTTTGAGTGCGATGCATGGTGTTCGCAAAGTGCTTTTGCATTTTGCTGTTTTGAAGCGACTCAAAGTCGTATTATCTTGACTCTAGCTCACTCCATCTGCTTTATGCAGACAAGAGCTACGAACATCGTCGGGTATGCGTCCATCGCAACTGCGTGGAGCATTGAAGAGTTTTGCGTTGCCCATTTGGTGCAATTAGCAACTCTTATCGTCTAGTGCAAGAGAGCCACAATTTAACTTCGTTTCCCGGCTCGTTTGTATTGCATCAAGACGTCATGTGTATGAAGGCATGCCAAAATTCTTTGTATTATAAGAATTATTTAGTAGAGTTTAACCAACAACGCTTGTGGTATGTTATTAGCGCCACTTAGTGGATAGCTTGGCTTGGGTAGAACATAGCGCCGTGGCAAGCTGCGATAAGTCTGGGGTAGGTGCATGCACCCTTTGATCCCAGAATTGCGCCGTGGTCTGTAATGACCAATTACGCCGGAAATTAAAACATTCTAGTACCGGCTGGAAAAGAAATCAATTGAGATTTGGCTAGTAAGGGTGACTGAACGCCAAGTAGTGTATACCGAATCCTACTCTGGTAACAGGGAGGAGATGTGGGGTGGATTAACCATGCGTGTAGTGCAATCAACTGGAAAGTTGAGCCATAGAGAGTGAAAGCCTCGTACACGATAACGTCGTGGTAAGAAACCAAAAGAGTAGTGTCCCTCTGGTATGGGGCATGAATATGGGAGAATCAACTTCCAACACTAAATATAACCCAAGACCGATAGCGAATTAGTAGCGCGAGCGAAAGCTGAAAAGTTCTGCGAAAGCAGAGTGAAATAGATTTGAAACTAAGTGGTCACAGTTTGATACGGCATGAAAGGATATCTCTCACTAAGCAAGTACTCGCAGGGGTATGCGCGAATGAGAGTTGCCGG
>CAZHIX010000050.1:0-6637 GCA_964532715.1 Microcaldota archaeon
GCACTTGGCGTGGAAAAAATGCGTTTTGCCAAAAAATAATATAAAAACGTGTATATAACGTCTGAAACACGTCGAATAAAATCGTTTTTACGTCAGGGGAAATTCTAAGCACTTACTACTCATTTAATAGTATTTAAAGATATCTTTTATTAATTCTGTTGTTTTTTCTCCTCGTTATTTTCCACATTCATTAAATATCCTTAAGTATTCAATGATTCATTAAGTACAAAAAATCTCATTGTCAAGCTGATTTGAAACTCACTTGTCACTTGCATGTGGGTAAGTTGATGAAATCCGATATAATTTACCTCATCGCGTTAACTCTACACCCAATGAATTCATCAAATGCGCATTATTCATAGTATTCAACTAACCGCAATCACGCATTTCAACAAATCCATTTACTCAAATGCATGCATTTTGATAAATCTATTTACTCAAATGACCTTTTAGAGCATCCCTACAAAAAACAGTGGTCTTCTCATCTCATCAAGTTTGCCGGGTTGAGTAAATATGAGTTTGCGCTTTTCATTATCAACTCCTCTAAATTGATTTGCTTTTTTGGAGGCTCCGCCAATTTCACATATGACATTGTTGAATAAATAATCCGGCGTCTTATTCCCGCGAATCCCCTTCAGATATCCAATCTTCATATCAAGGCGCAGTGTAGCGTCCACAAAAAAGTCTTCTCTTAAGGCTCCAATGCACTCATCATATGATTTATATAGTAGCCTAAATGGTGGGGCAATATGTATTTTTGGTTCATTTCGTAAATTTGTGCCTTTTGGCAAAACAATATTTAGAAGATACGCCTTTTGTAGAAGATCTGCATATTTACGCACCTTATAAACCGTCATATTCAGATTTTTAGCTACATTCGTATAATTTATATCTTCTGAGGCACAGCGTCCTATAAATTCCATCATTTCTATAGCTTCGTAAGATTCAGCAAGACTAAGTTTGGAGGGTAAAACAAGATCCTTTTCAATTATTGTTCTTAACATGCCATCAAAAAGCCTAAGCGGGTTACTATGTTCCATGGCAAATGCATAATTTCCTCCACTAACATATTTGCTAAACAACTTTTCTGTTTCAAATGTTTTTTCATAATAAAAGCGACTTTTTTGCAAATCTAGCAGTTCCTCCCATTTAAGTGGTTCAATTTCAAGTCCTTTTTCAAAATACAAAAATTCCCGAAAAGAAAATGGGTATACTCTTATAGGGTAAACTCTTCTTGAGAGATCAAAGCTTGCGTCATGTAATGAGATTGCAGATGAACTGGTAAATATTACTCTCAATTCTGGCAAGAAATCATATATTTTTTTGAGCTCCATCCCATAATTTGGGTATGCGTGTATTTCATCTAAAAGCAGAATGCGAATATTTTGTCTTAAGAGTTCATTTGCAATATCGTACAAATTCTTTGGTTTAATCGCGTCCAATGAAATATAAAACGACTCAACGGATGCATGGTGGAGTTGGCGCAAAAGAATGCTCTTTCCAGTTCCTCTTGGACCAATAAGTGCAAGAAACGCCCTCTCTTTTGAATACTTCTGGATTTCAGAATAAATAAAGCGTTTTTTAGGGTATTTCCCGCCTTCTTGTTTTGCCTTGGCACTAAGTTCTTCCATCTCGGATGTGATAAGCGTGCCATCTAATCTAAACGATTTTTCTGATGAAATGTGTTCGTCTGCCATAATTTTTTTTTGGCTCCCAAAGCTTAAAAACCTACATTTCAACAAATCCATTTACTCAAATGCATACATTTTGATAAATTCATTCACTCAAATGCATCTTTAGTGCATTTTACTTACAAAAAGTTATTATACATCTATTGTATAACATTATACTGTGATTGTATATGAAATCTACGATGCTTCAGTATGATAATGCAGTTGAGCAAGCGGTTGAACGTCTATTACAAATGGGTATATTCAAATCCAAAGCAGATATTTTTCGCATAGGTGCAATGGAACTTGCTTGCAAATATGGGGCTGTAAAGAGCAAAGACGAAATTATTGAAGAAATGATGATGCAAGACGCACAAACTCAGTACAAAAACGCCAAATCAAATAAAGGGCGATTTTACAATATTGACGATATCTAAGAGGCGCGCCCAAAACGTCTTTGGTCATTTATTCTGTGCAATTGAGCAAAGAAGCTTTATCCTCAAATTGGGTTAAAGACCCCGCAACTTGTTGCGAACCCAATTTGGGGATAGACTGCCGAATGAGGGATACCCCACTGCTTGCAGTGGGGACTCTTCGGCAGGCGTCATCTCAATTTAATGATTTGGACAACTCAATCAAACTTCACATAAAAAAATATTTGCAAAAACTAAAAACTGCAAACGACACTCGTACACTGCGTGGCAATCCAGATATTTGGGTCGCGCAAGTTGGTAGTTATAGAATCTTATATTTAGTCAACAATCAGACTCAGTTAAAAACTATTTTTTTCATTGCAGATCACAAAAAATATGAACAACTCTACAATAAAATGTTTGGAAAATAACACTTATACTTCTGCGCGTTTGTTTCATTAATTGTGCATTATTAATTCAATTATCTCACATTGCTAACTCCATTTTCTCCTCTATCAACAAATTATCCAACTGCTGGATAATCCTATGGCTGGATAATATTTTCTAAATCAACCAAACATATGTTTTTATATAAGTTAGGTTAATTCTATATTATGGAAATTCCACTTGAAAAAAAACTCAAAAAACAGGCGCATGTGCAAGTTGCGCGACTACAAGACGAGTTAATGCAAATTCTCTATGATATTGATTCGTCTCTTGTTTTGCATGGGGGGACATTTATATGGCGTTGTTATGGTGCAAATAGATTTTCAGAGGATTTGGATCTATATTTTGGTTCAAACACAACTGAGAATTTTTTATCTGATTTTAAGTGTGCTTGCAATTCTGCAAATCTAAATATTGACAAAATTAAAGAAACTGAAAACTTAATATATGCAAAAATAAGTGATTCTCATGTGCAGGTTCGTGTTGAACTAAATAAAAACCAATATCTTCATCCAATTCCATTACATTATGAGAATCTTAATGGCTCCAAAATGATTATATTTGGACTTGAGCTCACAAGTCTGTTGGAAGAAAAAATACTTGCATACAATTCAAGACGACTAATCCGCGACATTTACGATATTTATTTTCTATCTTCACTACTAAAACCAAATGAATCTATATCTACCGATTCCAAAATTTTGCTATCTAATCTACCTACTCCTCTAGATGAATCAAATCTAGCTACGATTGTTTATTCTGGCGCAATTCCTTCTTTTGAAAATATGCTTCAAATGCTAAGGAGGCGTTTAGAATGAAACATCTTCAAATCATAAAAGACGAACTATCTTCTCAACCTACGTTTAGTATAAACGATGTAAAAAAATTGTTGCCAAATGCAAGTACTGCATATACTCACTTATTATTACACAACTTAATCAAAACAAAACGTATATTTCGCATAACTAGAGGAATATACACGTTTCATGACGAGATAACTGTCTGTACATTTGCATTCTCTCCTTCTTATCTTGGTTTGCAACAAGCTTTATCTATTCACAATCTCTGGGAGCAAGAAACAAATCCTGTGATATTAACCACCCGAAAAATGCGAAGTGGCATAAGAAAATTTGATGGAAATAATTATGTAGTAAGACGAATAACACGAAAGATGTTTTTTGGCTATGAGCTAACGAAATATTCTGGAGTGTGGGTCAGCGTCTCAGATGTAGAAAAAACCTTAATTGATATGATTTATTACAAACAGTATATGGGCGCAGAACTCAAAGAAGAATTTTTGAAAAAAATAAATAAAACAAAACTCAAATCTTATCTAAAGCGTGTTTCACCACGTTTGCAAAAAAAAGTTTTGAATTTTCTAAAGTGAGAATGCAAAACCAAAATGTATAATGCGCGTGCTTAGATCAATTAAACGTTTATTCTTGTAAAGCCATTATTTTCTATACCCTATTTCGGTTCCTGCGATATTTCCCTAAACACATTCATTATCTCATCTGTATTGCAAGCGCGAACTATTTTATCTCGTGCTTTTGATGCTCCTCTAACCCCACTAACTAACTGAACTGCTAATTCTTTTGATTCAACAAAAGGCACCTCATATTTTTTGCAAAGATCAATATATCTATTCAAATACTCGCACTTATCCTTCATGGCAATCTCTCTTATTGGTCTATTTGCAAATCCATCTTTAATCTGTAAAAAAACAAACGGATTTTCAAGTGAAGCTCGCCCAATCATTATTGCATCACAATTCGAAATCTTCAATATTTTTTTAGCATCAAAAAAGGTTTTTACGTCCCCATTACCAATAACTGGAATATTCACAGCTCTTTTAATTTGTCCAATAGCGCCCCAATTTGCAAAACCACCAAATTTTTGTTTTTGTGTTCTGCCATGAATCGCAATTGCATCAATTCCATTTTTCTCAAACATCTTAGCAATAGTTATACTCTCGTCTATATTTGGCAAAAGTCTCATTTTAACCGTTATCGCAAGACTTGAGGTGCGGGTTGCCACCTTAATTATCTCCTCAAGTTTTTTCACATCTTTTAGAAGCTCGCACCCTGCTCCAATAGTGCAAACCTTTGTTGCAGGGCAACCTAAATTCAAATCAATAATTTTTGCCCTGCATTCTTGTGTTTGCAAATATTGTTCAATAAATTTTATTGCGCCTTCAATTTCCTGCGCGTTTGCCCCAAATATTTGTATTGCATTTACTACATTTTTTGCACTGCGAATTATTCTACACGTATTTTGTGCCTGCCCAGTCTTCATTTTATATTCTCTTGAGAGTGCAGCTGCTGATGCAAGTTCACTATAAACGATATCTGCACCCATCTGTGCCATCATTTCACGCATAGCTACATTTGTGTAGCCTGCCATAGGCGCAAGCGCAAGTGGCGTTTTAGTAGGTATACTTACATTTGATATTCGCATATATCTTTTTTGCTCTCATCGGCTTATTAGCTTAACACTCGTTCGAGATTTCTTACATATCTCTTTATATTATCCAATTTCCTACCTATAGTATAACTTAGGTTATTTTATGGCAGTAATATATGAAAAAGGTCAAATAGTCATACCTAAATATATTCGCGATATACTCAAACTCACTTCTGGCTCTCACGTATCTGTCAATATAGTTGAAAACAAAATTGTAATTGAACCTCAATCAACGTTTGAACATGATTTTGAATTTCTAACTTCTCAAAAGCGTGTAAAGAACGAAGACGAAATAGCTCTGAGGATGAAAAAAGCCAAGAAAAATATGCATGATGAGTGGTCAAATGTTTATTGATGCAAACATCTTCATATATGCTTACGAAAATGTTGGTTCTAAAGCAAAGGTCTGCAAATCTTTTTTAAAACGTGTGCAAAGTGGTGAGTCAAAATCACACACGAGTATTTTAGTGTTAAACGAAGTATTGTATTATTTCTGCACTCACAATCCTAAAATTGCGTGTGCTGTTTTCAAAAATATCTTGGCATTTCCAAATCTAACTATTTTAGCTGTAGATGAAAAATCTCTAATCTATGTTGCAGATTTAATCATGTCTGGTTTGAGTGCAACTGATGCGTATCATGTGTCAGTTATGAAATCAAATTCTATATCCACAATCTGTTCTTATGATACTGATTTTGATCGTATTTCAATTATAAATCGTCAAGTTCCAAAATGAGTTTTGAATCTACAATAGTTTTAGTGTTTAAGCGCATTTCTTTGTTGAGTTTTTATGTTCAAATACTATTAGTTTTCTCTGTTTCTAATATACTCTACATCATTTGCAAGTATTGCAAAATTAGTGAAGTTATGCGGATCAATCTGAACTCCAACCCATTCTGCCTCTTTAATCGTTATGTTTGTACTGCATTTGGTAGAAATAATTAAATGCATTTTATCATCAAGCTCATCTATCATATCTATTGCAGTTGTTTTCCAAGTTTTTTTTGCAATGTTTTGATTAATAGTCAAATACATGCTATAAGCGTCATCAATAAACCCTGTTAAGTAATAGTAATCAACTGCTTTGTTCAAATGCCACAATGCATGCTCATCATCACTACCCATCTGTATTGCGCACAAAAATTCTCTATCCGCTATCTCCAAATTTTTCATTCGCATCTGAACTTTATGCTTTTTATCCTGATAAACAAAAACATGTTTTTGTGCATCTGCGTCTGGCATGCATGCGCATACTCTACTAAATGTATCATATGCATCTATTGGTATCGCAAATTCTCTTGCTCTTTCACATTTTCTAAGACTGGTTTCAAGTCTATCAAACGCAACTTTCATGTCTTTGAATGCAGGTGGGTTTTTCGGGTTGTAATATTTCGCCATCGATCTAAATACTGCAGACCATTCTTTTTTGTCCATAGGATTTTTTGATAGTGCATACACTGCAAACTTACTAAATGTTTGAACATACGAGTTAGGGTGCATATTAATACTCATTATAATCACTAGTCATTTTTGCTTATGCATTTATTATCGCTTTTTATCATTATAAACCTATCTATTTACATAATTTTAGGGTGTTGCGTTTTATCTCTAAACAAAAATCTAAACATATAGTTCTTTCTTTT
>CAZHIX010000051.1:0-6615 GCA_964532715.1 Microcaldota archaeon
TTGAGATGAATGAGAAGAATTATTTTGTGTGGTTTGTAAGGTAGCTTGTGAAAAATCAGATTGAACTAATTTTTGGAATTCGCCAGATTTAACAGCATTTAATGATTTACCACTTAGAGTGGTTATTGGTCTTGATTGAACGATGTAAAGAACGCCATCTTGTAGTGCCCATTCCATATCTTGTGGACTTTGATAGTGCTTTTCCACCTTTGCGCCAATTTTTGCAAGTTCAACTATTTGCTCATCGGTTAGTTTTTGAGCTTCTTGACGGTCGTCATCTACATCCACGTTTTCGTTTGTCGTACCAACCTTCATTAGAGCCCAAGATTGCTTTGCTATTGATTTATCAATTATTGGAAATTTTCCTTTTTTCACAACATAGCGATCAGGAGTTACTGAACCGGATACTACCACTTCCCCAAGACCATAAGCGGCTTCAATTGATATTTCATCAAGATTTTGAGAGAATGGATCTACTGAAAACATCACTCCTGCAACCTCAGATTGAACCATCTCTTGAACTACTGCTGAAAGACCTACTTTTAGATGATCAAAATTATTTGTAGTGCGATAGTAGATTGAACGGGGCTCAAATAATGAGGCCCAACATTCTTTTACTGCCTGCACTACGTCCCCTTCTCCACACACGTTTAGAAACGTGGATTGCTGACCTGCAAAAGATGCCTCGGGTAAATCTTCTGCAGTTGCAGATGAGCGAACAGCAACATATACTTCACGACCATTTTTACTTGCACACATTTTTTGATATGCAGTTACGATATCTTTACGTATATCTTCAGGAATTTCCCCTGCAAGAATTCTGCCTTTTAGAAATTGTGAGGCTTGATTTAGTTTGTCTGATTTTTCAATGTCTAAGTTATCAGTCATCTCTTTAATGTGTTCTTTTAATCGGTTGTATTCAATGAATTTGAAATATGCATGTGAAGTTGTTACAAAACCATCAGGAATTGGAAATCCTGCAGATGCCATTTCTCCAAGATTTGCACCTTTTCCACCTACATCTGCCAAAGAAGACTTATTTATTTCTGAAAACCACAAGACATTTTTCATCTATATACACCCCGAAGAACAATGAAGTTAGCACGAAGATAAGATTTATAAGTGAATTGAATTAGTGATGAATTAGATTGAGAGATATTGAGTAAAAAGGCGGGCGGGAAAAAAATTGACAAAAAGAGTGGTTTTGACTCGGATTGAGATAGATTGAGTAAAACACAGAAAGATGCAACGATAACTCAAGATCGTAAGAATCGTTTAATATGCAAAATTTAAATTATCGTTTTGAGTACCAAAACATGTGATCTTTGTCGTATGGGTCAAGGATTAGATTTTGCAATGTTTAATTATCGTTTTGAGTACCAAAACATGTGATCTTTGTCGTATGGGTCAAGGATTAGATTTTGCAATGTTTAATTATCGTTTTCCATACCAAAACATGTGATCTTTGTCGTATGGGTCAAGGATTAGTGTTTGAAGAGTTTTGAAACCTGCATTTGTTAGTTGATCAATTGTTTGTTCATATGATTTTTGAGGCGATTGAGTTACATCTATAGACTGACTTTTTATGCAAAGCATCGCACGACCGTCTTTTTTTAAGTATTCGTCTGCGTTTTTTATTAGAATTTGAGCTTGATTTGGTTGTGCAACATCCTGATATAAAACATCTACTTTTTCTTCTTGTAAATACTCTTTGTATTCGCCAGGTTTATTTGCATCTGCAAAAATAGGTAGGACGTTTTTTCTTTTTTCACACATTCTAATTAAATCGCGCATTGAACGCTGAGCAAATTCTACTGCGAAAACCCCACCACCTTGCGCCACTATATCAGATACATGAGACACAGTAGTTCCAGTTGATGCACCAAGATATAAAACTAGAGAATTTGGTTTGATTGGAAGCTCATTTAGACCTTTTTTTATTGCACCTGCTAATTTTGATTTGTATATATCCCACTCGCGATATTCAGAGTCATTTGTACTTATAAGACGTTCGGTGTATACGCGCACGCCGGGGCAGAAGTTTTTTGTTGCCAGTTTTGAGTCTATTGAATAGACGCCATCAAATACTTTATTTATTTGCATAGTATCATTTGGGTTGAAAGAATTAAAAAAGGATTAAATAACTTTGGTTTCAATATACAATGCACTTGAGTTAAACGTTTAGATTAAAATGGGCTCGTAACTCAGCTTGGTCAGAGTGTCTGGCTTTTATGCACTCGTGCGCAATTGGGCGCAAAAGTCCAAGGATACCAGAAAGCCGTGGGTTCAAATCCCACCGAGCCCGAATCTAACTCAATGTAATAAGTTTGAAACTTTTGTGAAGTGGTGCGCTCTAAAACCAAATCCTACAAACTCCTAATCTTTAGAGAGTGAATTTTTAGTAATTAAATCTGCACAATAGATTTGAACAAAATATAGTTAATTTTTATTTGAATAATTCCTAAAATCGTATATATCATATCCGTTTTTGGATGTGCGAATGTATTTTATCCCACATTTATTTATGAAATTTGCACGCTTAATTTCTGATTCTGTGAGCTCATCTTGAGTTTTTTGAGTTTGTCGCCCGACTTTGAGAATTAAATATTGTGTAATCTTGCTTAGATTATTACGTTTTTTGATACATAAATCTAAATCTTGATTAACTGTTGAGATATAAAATGGCACAACATCATCCAATACATTGTTTGAATCGTAGAACTGTTGCATCATAGAATAATGAGATGTTGTGAAATTATGAGTTAAATAAATTTCAGATATAATTTTGAAATCAAAATTAACAAAAAATAATTTGTTTGCAGATTCCCAATCATATAAAGAAACTGCCAAAATGGTACTATTTTCATCAATCATATTCACAGCTAAAGTTGATTCAGAAACACCATCTTCAAATAGAGAGTGCCAAGAATAAACAGCCACAGTACTTGAATACATCTGCACTAAAAGTAAGAAAAGAAATATAGACTTATGATTAACTGATTGATTTTTTCCCATCGCACAAAATAAAGCTATGAATGGAAACATTTGCATACACAAATCATCTTTGATTGGAGAAACTATTAATAGAAAAATGTGTGGAAAATAGGCAGATAACATAAGAACAGTAACTCCAATTCCAAATATTAAAATCAAGATACGCTTTGGACCACTAAAACTAAATGAAAAAAATCCAATAATCGTTATGTAGAATATTAAAAGAGTGTGATGATCGTTGGCAAAATTCATTACTGAGAATGAACAACCAATCGTCTCAAAGTCAGAGGTAGAACATAGTTTGTTTGAAACATGACCATTTAGTACAATTCCAAGAATCAAAAATGTTATTAGTGCACTAGGAACATATGAAAATAATTTCTTATTTATACAATAATTGTTTGCATGCAAAGGATAAACAAATATACAAAGAAGAGCGACCAGTGGTTGAGTGAGCGCCACGATAGCGCAGAATAAAGTATAATTAACAACTTTATCTAGCTTAAAAAAATTCTTAAATAATAAAAGAAGTAGGATTACGGCGAAAATTTCTCTTAAACGTATAGATAATGGAAAAATAGACCAACTAAGAACTCCGAAATTAGCCATTAAAATTATGAATATTTTTTGTTCTATTGACTTCCAATCTTGAATCATTAGAATAGTAGATACAATTTGCATTATACCAGATAACAACAACAAAGACAGAACTTCATTATTAGTCAGAGCAATAACAAAACCAAGAATATACATAAAAAGAGGTGGAAAATAACCAAAAATTTGTTCTCCAGATATAAATCTTGGACTTTCTTCAAATAAACCGCGCTCCAGAATAATTTTAGTCATAGCAAGCGTATCTGGCCAATCATATAGTTTGAAAACAAGATCGTGTGGATTTGATAGAACCAACTGGACAACTTGGACGTACTTATATATGAAACATAGGAAAAGTATGCCAATTATACAGATTAATAAAAAAGAGCCTAAATTTTGGTATTTAGATGTAATTTTATTGAGAGTATTTTTGTAATCAAACCATGCCATAACAATTTAGCTCCGTCCAAAAAGAAATTAAATTTACTACCATATTCTCTATCATTGTAAGCTATTTGCACCCATTTTATTTTAAGATTATTATTAGTTGAAAAAGAGATTTTGAGTTCTTGAACATGTGCCATTCCATTATTGGTTGGTAGTAGCCCAAGTAGATTTATCCTCTTAAATATCATGTAGCCACTTTGGGAATCTTTTATATCAGTAGAAAAAAGAAGATTTAAGTATGCAGTCATTAACATATTGCCAACTTTTCTGTGAAAACGCATATAATTGTCTTTTTTATGTAATCGATCTCCAAAAATGGCATCTAAATTTTCACGCTCCATTAAGTTCACTAGATTAGTTACACTTGACGGATCATAGGTACAATCACCATCTAAACATGCAACGTATTTGGTATTTGATGCCAAAACTCCTGTTCTGAAAGCTATTCCGTTGCCCGACTGATTAATGATTATAACTTTAGCCCCATTTGCTTTAGCTATAGCTGCAGTTGAATCTTTTGAGCCACCATCCACCACAATCAAATCTGCATTTTTATCACATAAAGAAATAACATCTGCGATAGTGTTCTGCTCATTTAGAGTTGGAATTATTAGAGTGTAGTTGGACATAAGGAATCACGAGATCGTAATGCTTACAAACGTGTTTTTATGATCTATTTATCAGTCCAAGTATCTTTATGAAATGCATATGGGGTTTTGCTATGTGTTTCTAAAAGTTTGTCAAGAACATTTTTTGGAATTTCCACGTTTTCTTTACGGGCAATTTCAGTCGCAGTTTCCTTACCATTAGCATCTTTACTAATCTCATTTACGAGTATATCGTATGTACCCGCAACTATATCAACGTTTTTTAGATGTAAATCATAAGCTTTACCAGGAGTATAATCACAAAGAGGAGTTTTAGAGAAAAGACCATAAGTTATTTTTCCATTTTCCATGCGAACCTCAGGCAATCCAGTTATATCTGCATCTGATACTACCCTAGATTTAGTCGTTTCTAAGACCACATAAACCGCTTTCCCAGAGTTTACTTGTGGGGCAACAAATCTTGCACGTACATTATGAACATTATGCGATTGATCCACTCCAACCTTTTTTTCTGAGGTAGTGTGTTCATCCACTTTTTCTACACTAATCCCCCCAGAGTTATCGGAATAATAATATGGATTTGCAAGACCTGCTTTAAGCGAGTTAGATATTGAAACTAACGACACAGATTGAACTGTGGTTTGTTGTTCAACTTGCGTAGAATCTTTTTTCTGCCCCTCTTTTTCGCGTTGAGCCTCTTCTTTGGATTTGTCTTCAGTTAGTCCAGCAGGCTTTTGTTTAGAGCCTTCAGCCAAATCTGGGACTAACAGATTATATATCTCATAAGCTCCGAACGCCAAGGCAAAAGCAACAACTGCGCCAATTCTTGCTTTTTTGCCAAATATGATAGAACGAATTGGATTGCAGGCTTGAGTAAAAGCTTTTTTTAGAGAATTTTCGGTTTTAAATAACAAACGACCTTCTTCAGACTGCATAAATCTGACTCGAACATCAAATTTGTTGAATTCTCCACGCGTAGCAGGATCTAATTTTTCATATTTCTTAAGTTCAGTTGCATAAAAATCTTGATAACTTTTGTTATTTTTGAAAAAATCAATTACAACGTTATTGCTAAAAAATTTAGCCCAAACGTCATGAGCTACAGATTTACTCAATATATTATCTACAATTTTCTCAGAATTAATTATATAATCTCTGAATGGAAAGTTGATGGCAAATTTGGATGCGTCTTTTGCAATTCTGAGTAGAGTTTTATAGCCAGAATATGTCTTCAGTTCAGATATAGACTTAGAAACATGACTGTTAGCAGGGCTATTTGGACCAAGAAAATCAGAACCGAAATAAGATTCCCAACCAAGCTGTTTAACCGATGAATTAAACGCATCAATAATCAGCTGACTTGGAGATTTTTTTATAAAATTCTTATAAGACTTAGCAGAAGCATCATTTGCAAGTGCACCATCATTAATGGTGTTTAAAAATTTGGCCCACAGATCTTCTTTGAGGGCAGTAACAGATTTGTTAGTTGATTTGGATATTTTTTGCAAAACATTATCAATTTCTGGATTTTCAAATAATGTTTTTTTTAGAAGATTTCGTGTATCGGTTATTAGCTTGACTTCACGACCATATTTGGTAAAATGAGAAATAACCCACAGCAAAACTGAAACGCCAGCACCATATGTTATAAGAGATGTAAAAAGCCCTAAGTCCGCATGTTGCACTTCTTCAATATTTTTTGGTGCAATCGGAAGCTTTGGAATTATACGATTTGTATCTAAACTTGCTAAATCATTTTGAGATGACTTTGAAAAATTATTGGAAAAAAATATTGGATTATTATAAACTCCCATAAACCACACCTGTACAGACATACAAGATAACAATTATAAATCAAATACCTTTGCGTACAAACTTGCAATTAAAACACATTCACAGGCCACAAAAAACATATGAATATCAGATTTGCCGAAGAGCACCCAGCCATAAATGGCTGGGTCTTGTGCTCATT
>CAZHIX010000052.1:0-6494 GCA_964532715.1 Microcaldota archaeon
GTGATTAGATGAATGAAATGAACTATCGAGAGGAAGTTAATTCAGGACAGCACACTAAGAATAGCAGATAAGAAAACATTATACGACGTAAAAAGAATGCAAGACTTGTTTTACAGATTGAGTGAAGAATTTGTAGTGCAAGAAAAACTAAGCATGGAAATTTGTATTTTGTCATATAGTGGTGCTGAAAAAATTAGTTATTGGTATACGCGCCTTGAAAATGAATTAAATGAGATGAAACAAACAACAAACAAAGTAGAAGAAAATGCGATGGACAAAGCGATGACAAAAATTATGAAGAATTTTACAGAATGCTCAAAAATTACCTGCATGAGATTATTGGAAAATCTAAAAGATCAGGACTTCTCACAAATAGATAGATACAGCATTGAATGGCTTGAGCACAAAGATAAGGAGGTTGTAAGCCTTGTTTTGGACTTTATAATCGCAAGAAAAAATACTTTAGCAGTATGTAAACTCAGATATATAGAGAATGAACCTGAAAACAGGCAAATTGCAAATAAGATAAAAACAACCATAGACAGACTTGAGATTGTTGAATGCTGCAGACAAACCAAAGAGGTCATACAAAAAATGAAACAAACAACAAAACAACAAACACCACAAGCTAAGCCAAACATTGCAAGATAAGAAAACAACAATAATGCAACCTGCTTTGAATTTTTTAAAAAGTCTAAAATATGGAAATTAAAAAAATAAGATAACTAAGTTTTCTCGAAATATCCGCATTTTCCGCAAGACTGACGCCCTTTGTGCTTTGCAAGTTTTACACTTGGACCGCACTTTGGACAAAACTTTCTTTTCTCATATGCTTTGATATTTTTTTTCGCGGGTTTCTTTTTTTCATCTGCCATAAAAATCACGAGTCAACAGTTTAATCTAAAATTTATTTTTTGGGCGCAGGCGCCTTTTTCTCTTTTGTTTTATCTTTTTTTGAAACTAATTTATCGCGAACCAGTAAATGTGGTTTGTCTTTTAATGCTTCAGCATCTTTTGTATAAATATGCGCAGATGCATTTGCAATTTTTGAACCATATTTACTGTTTATAGATACAATTACGATTCGCTCTTTTGGAATGGAGATAGCAGTTGAAAGAGCAGATTTTGCTTGCTCACGTGAAGGAACTGCAGAATCAAATTCCATTTTAAAGTTTATATCTTCACGATTGAATAAAGCATTTTCAGTTCTTTTATCAATTGAAATGTTCATAGAAATTCACCTTGTAAAAAAATTATTTTATTCTTTGTATTGCTTTTTTACCCATAGCCACAAGAAGCTCAACTTCTTTCCCAGCTTCTGCATCGGCTCTCATTTCTTCTGGGATTAGAACTTCAAATGTTTCATATGTTTGTATATCCATAAGTTGCGCAGAAGTTCCATTTATAGAAACTATTTGAGCATTTGAACGCTCTATGAGTGGCACCTCGACATCTTGGTCAGATGGACCAAGCCAGTTTTTCTTCTGACCATCAAATATACCAATCGCAACAACACGCATTTTTGCAGCACCATGTTTTCCGGGCTTTGATTTCTCAATTGAAACGACTCTGCAGGGGACATCGTCAATCAAAAGATATTTACCAATTTTTAGCTCTTTTGCACTTGAAAATACTTTCTCCATTAATACACCTAGTAGAAGTAATAGAAATAGTTTTGATACGGTTATTTAAAAATAGTATACATTTAATAAATACACAAAAAAACATTATATACCAATACATTTATAAGCATAAAATGTGATAAAATATGTATGAACATGCCAAAAAGTTTAGAATATGTACAAAGTGAAGACCTTTGTTCAAAGAACATGGGTGCGATCACTATGAGATTTTCAACTAAAAGCGTTTATGCTATTGTTGGTAGTAAAAAATTTTGTATTGATGAAACACCATCACTTATTATAAATGGAGTAAAACGCTTTGTGGCAGATATTTATTAAAGTTTTAACTAAGATAATAAATACACAAAAACAAACAACGAACACAACTTTTGAGGTGTATTTATGTCAGTTAAAACTATTGAAAAATCACTAAAAAAACCAAATGGAATTGAAAATAGACTTTCAGATAGATTTTATCCAACTGCACTTTTGATGATGGGATCAAATGGTAAAATTCCAATAGAAATAGTCGCAAAACATAACCGACAAACTGAATTTGGAAAATATCTGATGGAAAATATGAAATCTGATTTTGAGTATATGACAAATTCTAAAAGATATGAACTCCTTGAGGCTATTGCAAGAACCAACGGGAATAGAGATGAATTAATAAAGAAAGTATGAATCTAGTACGTATAATAGTCGGACATGAAGGAATGATTTGATGATAATAGGTGCAATGAATAACCCACATAAAAAGTTGATTGAACAGATACACCAAATAGGTGAAATGAACTTTGATTATGTTGAACTTACAATTGAATTTCCAAACGCTCATCCTCAAATTATTGAAAAAAAGAAAAAAGAAATTTTAGATGTTGTTTGCTCATATAATTTGGGCATTTTATCTCATCTGCCATGGTACTTCTCAATTGCTCACCCATACCCAAGAGTGCAAAGCGCAATAAACACAGAAATCGTTTCGGCCATGCAAGTTGCATCTAACCTTGGTGCAAAAAACATGACAATTCACACTGAGCTCTCAATACCTCCATCTTCGCAAGGCAGAGAAAGATTTATTGAAAATTCAGCGAACACACTCGCAGAATTGCACGATAAAGCACGTGGATTTGGACTTGATTTGCTTTTGGAGACGATTGTTCCAAAATCCTGCACATTTGAAGAGTATAAAAAAATATTTTCCGAAGTTGATATGGGAATGACATTGGACATAGGACATGTTGAAGTTAATTATCCACAAAAATTTGAAGGGTTTTATCGTGAATTCAAAAAAAGAATAAGACACATTCACATGCATGATGGAAAAGGCGAAAACCACGCCCCTATTGGAGCAGGCAAAATTGATTTTGCAAAAATAATTGCCGAATTAAAAAAATCGTATGATTCCACTATAACACTTGAAGTGCATACAGATGACCCACACTATCTAGAGTACTCACGCCAACGCCTTGAGATAATGTGGTATGGTAAAAAGGCATTTGATAGCAATCAAGAGTATATGCAACCGGTAAAGAAAGTTGATATATAGAATGATGATTTGTATGTAAATGGCAAAAAAACCATTTAGAGATATAAGTTTAATCGTGTTTTTGCAATTGCAAAATGTCTTTTCCATCAACTATAAGCCGGTATTTCTGCATGAACTTGCGCACATCAAAACCTTCATCCTCAAACGCCGTTTGTATTTGGCTCTTACTTAGACGGAACAGATTATGCGCCTGAACTATTTCGCCTGCGGTTTTATTTTCGCCTGCCCCGATTTTTATTATATGCTCAATTGATGCTTTTGTGATTTTGTCGCTTGTGAAAAGATTTGAAAGTTCTAAAAGAAAATCATCTGAGATTTTTTGAACATCTACCCCTGCACGTTTTAGAGCCACAAATGTCTGTTCAAGTATATTTGCAATTAAAGTTGCATCTGCACCTGCATTTACAAGTTGGGCAAAACGTACATAATTGTGTGATAAAGCCATGCGTTCTGCCATTTGAGCTCCTATAAGTGAACACAATCTTGATTTTCTTTGAGTTAGAGTCTCAAGAGTTTTAGCGGATTTGACAAGTGGTTGAGTTAAAATTGAGCGCAAATCAGTCTCAGGATACATACGATGCATTCCGGCCATTGGACGCATAAATGACGAGCTACCGTCTTCGTTTGCTTTTCTTGTTTCTTTTACAACTTCAAGTGTGCATGCGCGCTTAATTGCAGACTGTATTGCGCGAGATGCACTTTGTTCTGATGATGCAATTAGAATAAATGCGTCTTCTTTTTGCATTTTTAATTGTGAACAAATTTTTTCAAATAAATCATTTGATATTTTATATTTTTTCATATCTTCATCAGAATGTATAAGACCTTTGACTCCACCTGCAATCTTTGCATAATCAGATAATTCTGTTCCAAAACGACGATCGGTATAAAGCTCTTCTCCCACAAGACCTGCGTATTTGGGAAGTTTTGCACCAAGAACTACCCCACCTAAATCAATTTCATTTTTTATTATCTTGCATTCACAATTTGAGAATAAATTAGTGATATCCACAGGAGTTATCAAATCATTTGGATTAAAACCTCTTGATTTTAGTTTGGCATTTATTTCAATAATTTTTTTTTGACGTGCTACTTCGTTTTTGATTAAAGTTGAGAACATTTTCAAATCTTGCAACCCTTTTATTTCAACGCGATTGCCACCCTCAACAGATATATTTACGTCTTGGCGAATTGTTCCAAGCCCACGCATCGCATTATCCAAAAGTCTTAGATGCTCACCTATTATTTGTGCACCTTTTGAAGCTTGGTCGGCAGATTTGAATATGGGTTTTGTAGTTATTTCCAAAAGAGGTATTCCAAGCCTATCTAATCTATATGTGCTTGAATTTGAGTTTTTTTCAACTATACCTGCACTTTCTTCTTCTATACAAATAGACTCAAGCGCAATTTCTCCATCTGGATGTTTAATTGCACCCCCTAAAGCTACAAGCGCAGTTCTTTGAAAACCAGAGGTATTTGAACCGTCCAAAACAAGTTTTCTCATTATTTGTAATTCATCAACGATGTAAGAATTTGCAGATTTTGCAAGACTTATTGCAGACAATAGTGCAGGCGTGGAAATTTGACCAGGTGGCTCTTCGTCTGTATCTACAAGACAAGAATAATTGCAAGGTGAGATATATTCAAATTGTAAATTTTTTGATTGTTCAAATTTGGAAGTTGCATCAGTTTTTCCAAGTTCTGATTTTGAGGATACTAAATGACGAATTATTTTTATAGAATCTTTTGAGAGTTGCTCATCGGCACTTGGAGTGGAACACGCATTGAACAGTTTTCTACCGCAAAGTCTTTGATGAATTTCAAGTCCGCAAAGCATATTTATCACATTTATTCGTTTGAACAATTTACTCTTGAATAAGAGAGTATATCATTGCATGTTGGAGTTAACATTAATTCTTTTATTTTCTTCATATCTTTTGTTTGGGCAAGAACCCAGCATAATTTGACATATGCAGTTTCACATAACCAATTTGCACCATTTCCTATTACCCCAATATCTTCAAGTTGTCTTCCAGTTGAATAGGTCTGAAGCATCACACGACCATCAAAACATTGAGATGCCATGACTATAGGAATATTGCTTTGTATTAATTCTTCAATAGATGAATGGACTTCCTTTGTAATGTGCCCAAAACCAGTCCCTGCAATTACAACCCCATCAAAATCCGACCAAGACAATACAGTAGATTTTGTAATTCCGGGATATGACCACGCAAGATGAACATTGTTTGAAAATTTATTTTTTAAATTTATTTTTGAGTTTTTTCTTTTTTGAAAATCGTTTGATAAGAATTCTATTTTTGAATCTGGATATACTTTTGCAACCGGCAAAACTCCTACTGATTTAAACGACCAACGACCAGAGGTGTGTGTTTTTCTTACACGTGTTCCCATATGAAGATGATCAAAATCGTCGTTTGTGGATGCATGCATGCAAATATGCACACCTGCTAAATCACTAAGACATGCGTGAATTGAACAGCGCATATTTTGATGTGCGTCTGAGGATGGACGGTCTAATGAACGTTGAGAGCCAGTGAGAATTACAGGTACGCCTATATCTCCAAGTGCATATGATAGAGCAGATGCACTATATCCCATCGTATCAGTACCATGAGTTATTACTACTCCGTCAGAACCGTCATCTACTGCTTGTTTTGCACATTTTGCAATAAGACTCCAATCATTTGGAGTCATTTCCTCAGATAAAACGTTTAGGGGTGAAATCACATTTATGTTTGCAAGTGATTCTATTCCCGGATACATTGACAGAAATTCGTCTGCATCCATTTTTGCACTAACTGCACCTGTTTTATAATCAACTTTTGAGGCAATAGTCCCACCAGTCGTGATTAAAGTTATATGCTTTGCATTTTTTGAAAATGTTTTTTCTTTTAGTATTTCTTTATTTGAAATGATAGGTGTGCTTTCTTTTTTTATAGACGCACCTTCAAACTTTAGACCAACATTGTATCCTGAATCAAGTTTTAATTTTAAATAATTCTCATTATTTGAGTTTGGCATCAAAATACCACTGATGCACAAATCGTTGCATTCGTAATGAATAATATCTCCAATAGATATATCAGCACTTTTTAGAGCGTCATTTATTTTTTTTGAATACATTACAGACAATAATGAAAAGAAATCATAAAAAGCAGATGTGTTAGGATGAAGCCCGCCGAAGAGTCCCCACTGCAAGTGTGTGAGATATCCCTCATTTTAGCAGTCTACCCCCAAATTGGAAGCGCAACACAATCAACGCCCGTACACAGGCGTTGGCGCACCGACGGCTTTAGCCG
>CAZHIX010000053.1:0-6182 GCA_964532715.1 Microcaldota archaeon
TCTTTTCAGGACCACAACAATAGATACAATCAAACTTTTGAGATTTTAGAAGTGGTTCAAGCTCAACTAGAACAGTTCCTTTTTTCCCAAATGAACCATCATCAGTAGTAAAATAATTTGTTGTGTTTTTTGGAGCGAGCATCAGATAGTCTTTTGTGCGAGCACCAATAATGCAATGAACTTCGCAACCTTGAGAATTTGCTTTATTTGCAAGAAAACGAATAGGTGCAAAACCATACCCGCCACCAATCATGAGAAGTCTTTTTCCCACTATCTCAAAGGGTTTTCCATAAGGACCGCGAACAAAAATAAATTCGCCTTCTTTTAGGTGCGAAAGTTTGTTTGATATTAAACCTGCATCTGCAACTGCAATTTGCAATGGAGAATTGTTTGCAACTGACATTGGTTTTTCATCTTCACCTGCAAGCCAAACCATAACAAACTGTCCGGCAAGTGCATTCTCAATAGATATGTCAAGAGTAAGAAGAGATACTTGCGCTGTTTCTTTTTGATTTTTTATTATTTTTGCACGTATATGCTTTGATTTAGTATCAGGAGTATTCATAATTATTACACCATTTGATTATAACATTTTTACATCAGATAATTTTTCAAAATTCATTTTAGACATATAGTCTAACATTTCAGATTTGATTTTTTCAAATGCATTTTCATGCTTGTAAACGATAGTTCCTACTGAAACCGCAGATGCACCTGCCATAAGCATCGCAATTGCATCTTCCCCACTTGAAACTCCGCCCCCACCAATAATAGGCAAAGAACAGCTGTTTCTTATTTCATTTATTGCACGTAACGCTATTGGAAATATAGCTGGACCAGAAAGTCCACCGTATTTGTTTGCAAGAACAGGTCGTCTTGCATAAACATCAATCATCATTGCAGGTAAAGTGTTTATTGCAGTTATACAATCCGCTCCAGCATTTTGTGACGCTTTTGCTATTTCACCTATGTTTGAAACATTTGCAGAAAGTTTTATTGAGATGGGAATATTTTTGACTTGTTTTTTTACTTCTTTTATTATTGAACTTGCACCATCACATGAAGATGAAAACATTTTACCTTCCATGTGAACGTTCGGGCATGATGCATCAAGCTCTATCATCGCAGGTTTTGCAACAGATATTTTTTTTGCAACTTTTGCAAAATTTTGTTCAGAGTCAGCATAAACAGATGCGATTATTGGGGCATTTGCATTTTTTACTGCATAATCAATTTCTTTTACTTCTTCATCCACTCCTGGATTTGAGAGACCTATTGCGTTTATACAATATTTTTCATATTGCATTGCAGTTGGATTTTTATGGCCTGCACGCGCGCTTAGTGAACACGATTTGGAAGTGACCGCCCCTGCGCCCTGCTTTGTTGCACGAATTAAAAGATGAGCATTGTTGCCCCTAACACCAGAAGCTAGAATAAGAGGATTATCAAGGCGTATACCACACAAAACTAAAGATAGCTTACTCATTTAATCCAGTATATATAGTAAACTAAGGAGATATATAAGCAGATGTGGTGTTTGAATTAAAAATATAAGCCGAGATAGACCGATGGAGGAGTTAGATTAATTGTGCATATAGTAGCTGTTTTTGATTTTTGTAGCTTCACTCAGACCATTTTATAAATATTCAGAGGCAAAGTAGGGAATATAATATACCACCCCCTAGGTCTTAATGGGACAAAAAGAGGTTGAGTTCATGAGTCTTGATGAAGATAGTAAAATTGCAGAACAAATTTCTACAAAAGATATTTCAAAAGATGACGAGGAGCTTTTAGCATTTTTAGAGCAAACAAGACCAAGAATTTATGTAGTTGGCACGGGTGGTTCGGGGTGCAATACACTTTCAAGAATTGCAGAAGTCGGAATTGAGGGCGTGGATTTAATTGCTATGAATACAGACGTTAGACATTTATTGAAAATAAAATCAAGCAAAAAAATACTTATTGGAAAAACTACCACCAAAGGAATGGGCGCGGGTTCAAACCCACTTGTAGGAGAAGCAGCAGCAAAAGAGTCTGCAGAAGAAATGAAAAAAGCACTTGGTGGAGCTAACATGGTTTTTGTAACATGTGGACTTGGGGGAGGAACAGGAACTGGTTCTGCTCATGTCATTGCAGAGGCTTCCAAAAATGCAGGTGCACTAACAATTGCAGTAGTAACATTGCCATTTGAATCTGAAGGAAGAATAAGAATGCAAAATGCGCTTGAGGGACTAGAGAAACTGCGAAGACATGCAGATACGGTAGTAGTTATTCCAAACGATAAATTACTTGCAATCGCACCAGACTTACCACTTAATACTGCGTTCAAAGTATGTGATGAGGTTTTGACATCAGCAGTAAAATCAATCGCAGAATTAGTTACACGTGCAGGACTTGTAAATCTCGACTTTGCGGACTTGAAAACTATATTGTCAAGTGCAGGTTGCGCAGTAGTTGGCGTGGGAGAATCTTCAGTTGAAGCAAAATCAGAACAAAGAGCAATGGTTGCAGTTGAGATGGCATTGAACTCTCCATTACTTGATGTTGATATTTCAACGGCTCATCGTGCGCTCATAAACGTTATTGGCGGAGAGGATATGACATTAAAAGAAGCGGAGCTCATAGTTTCAGAAGTTGCAAAAAGAATAGACCCAGCAGCACATATAATATGGGGAGCAAGAGTTGAAAAACAACAAAAGAAAAACGCAATACGGGTTCTTGTAGTTATTGCGGGAACTAAATTCCCACAATACAATCTTGAGAGTAGAAAAACTACCCAGAATGCAAGTTTTGAGAATCTTGAGCTTGATTTGATTTCATAAAAAAATAAAGGTTAGTAGATGTTGAAGGTAATACTATGGATATCACGGCTGAAATAAGAAAAATGATTAGAGTTCTTAGAGTCGCCACAAGACCTAGGCAGAAAGAATTTGAACATATGGCAAAGGTTACTGCAATAGGAGTTATTGTAATGGGAGCGTTTGGTCTTATAGTGGCTGCGATATTCTCAACGTTTGATATGATATAATTATGATTGAGGGATTTTATGCCGATATTTGCGTATAGAGTAATTGCAGGACAAGAAAAAATAGTAATGGAAATACTTTCAAAAAAAGTAAAAAGTGAAAAACTCCCCATTTATGCAGTGGTGCATTTTGAAGATATGAAGGGATACATGATTGTTGAGGCAGAGAGTGAAATGGCAGTAAGAAATGCAGGTATGAGAATTCCACACATAAAAGGAGTTCTTGATAAACCACTAAAAATTTCGGATCTGGAACCTATGATGGATGCCGCAACAAAACCGATGTCGCACTCAGTTTCAAAAGGAGATATCGTTGAACTTATTTCTGGACCGTTCAAGGGAGAAAAAGCACGAGTGATAAGAATTGATGACAACAAAGACGAACTCACGGTTGAACTCACAGAAGTCGCAGTTCCAATTCCAGTCACAATTAAAGCAAACACAATTCGCATCAGACAAAAGGCAGAAGACGCACAACAGTAATCGGCTTGTTTTTTGCCTGCTTTTTTTTATTTTAATTATTTACTTTTAGGTTGGCTTTTGAATTGCATGAATAGTATAGAACCTCGTATTTTGAATCTAAAGATATTTTATAATCACGTCGCACCACCACAACCTCGCCTTTGGCTTTGGTTGATGGAGTCGAACTCTAATCGTTCGATAAGATATAAAATGAGAAATGGATCCAAGGAGAGTCGAACTCCTGTCCCCTGCACGTCAAGCAGGTATCTTAACCGTTGGACCATGGATCCAATAAAGTAAATAATACCAATTAATTGGATTTGATAAAAGATTGTTAAATATAATTAAAAAACAAATTAAAAAGCGAGCAGGTTGCAAAAACTTGCCCGCAAATTTTCATTGAATCTACTTTATTGTTTTGTGTGCAAAAGAACACCGACAGGTTTCTTGAAAACATTTCCAAGTTTTATACCTACAAGTGCTTTTGCCTTTTTGCTTTGCGCCAAATCCGCAAGTCGTTGAGTGATTATACCATCAAACACAACTGCAAACACTTCAGGCTCACTCTCAAGCGTTTTTATCATATCACGCACAGGTACTTCTTTTGAAACGGTATTTTCATTTGAATAAAGCCTTGCTTTGAGAGTATTTTCAAGTTCTCCTAAAGAGTTTAGCAGATTTGAAGGTATTGCTTCAAGACCGATAGGTGCGAATGAAGATGCAGGGGATTCGGTAGGAGTGGGTTGATTTGCAGTTTGAACACCATCAGGTAGTATTTGTCGTGGAGATTGCGCCGATAAAGGTGTTGAAGATACAGTGTTTTGCACAGGGGAGGATTTAGAATAATTAGATGAGGAAGTGCGTGCGTTGTATCGTTGATTTGATTGTGGCATACTTGCTCTGCGCCCAGTATAACCAGTTTCGGTTGGTTGAACATTGTTTTGAGGTTTATCATTTTGATAATCCTGATGATAGTTTGACCTTTGATATCGCTCAGATGAATCATTTTTTCTTGGTGAATCCCTATAATTAGATCTTGATGGATCAGAGTATGCACTTGCAGGTATTGTGTTTTGAGTTGAAGATGAACCGTTGCTTGAGCCAAGCTCTAGGGGAATCTTTGAGCGAAGGCATTTGATGATTTCTTTTCGTGTAAGCTCTTCTACTTCTTTTCCTCTTGGAGCACGCGCAATAAAATCAATTTCGCCTATCCTATTTAATTCATTTAGAATCATATCTCCACCGCGATCCCCATCAAGAAAAACAGTTGTTTCTTTTTGGCGTGTAAGATCAGCAATAGATTTGGCTACGTTTGCACCACCGACTGCTACTACATTAGTAATGTCGTTTTTAAGAAGATTGATTACGTCTGCTCTTCCCTCAACTAATATTACTGAATCCATAGTTGCGACAGTTGGACCTGCAGGAAGTTTCTCAGGACCGTAATCTGCAATTTCTGCGGTTTTGACTTCTGAACGCACTTGCTCAGAAATTTCTTTTGATTCTGGAATTTCACTAGTAAGCATTGTTTTGAGAAGTGTTTTTGCTCTTTGAACTAAATCTTTTCGTTTTATTGTTCGAGTATCTTCAATTTTATCTATAGAGATATGCGCATCGCATGGACCAACACGATCTACGGTTTCAAGAGATGCTGCAAGAATTGATGTTTCCACCATATCAAGAGAAGAAGGTAATTTTATTTTCCCAACAGACTTTGGTCCACGTGGAGTTAGATCCACTTCAATTCTTCCAATTCTACCGTTTTTTTGCAATTCGCGCAAATCAAGTTCGTCGCCCAAAAGACCTTCGGTTTGTCCAAAAATTGCACCAACCACATCAGGTTTTTCTACAAGACCATCTATCTCAACGTTTGCATATACTAAATATTTTACTGTATCTATGTAAGTTTTTCCCATGAATTTCACCTTATGAAATTCACAAAAAACAAGCGGATGCTAAAAAGCATTACAAAGAAGACAAGGATTTTCTAAGCACATCTAGGAAAGCTTGCGAGTCCCCATCAAACATAATTACTTTGACTTTGCTTTTTGTACCAGAGACTATTCGCACTGGTCTTTTAGTGAGCTTTTTGAATATCTTGATCAAAGCCATATTGGCCTTGTTGTCGCATGCTTTCTCACAAAGGCGAATCGTTATATCAACGATATCGTTTGCCGAATTATCGGACCGTTGCAAGTTTGCATTTGTTTGCGAGTTTATTTGTATATTTTGCTCTTTTGAACCTGCGAATACTTTTAGAGTCAAATGACCCATAAAACCATCTTGGTTATGAACGCATGTTTTGTGAATTTTTCAATAACTGCCCATGCGCTGTTGACAACGGCCTCATTGAATAAATCTCAGAGTGCCATCCACGCAGGGCGATATGAATAATGAGTTAAGTAGTTTATAAACTAACGCCTGCGTTTGTTCTTCTTTTTGTGCTTATTAGAGGACTTATGAAGTATAGGATTTGCACGATGATGAGAATAATTGGCGGAATCATTATTGAAAAAACGACGTTTTGATTGATTAGAAGCTTCAGGATGAGGAGATATCATCTCTTTTGCACGTTTACTTGCATTTCTAAAATAGTTTAAATCTGCAAGCGCATCTTTTGATAATGACTTTTCTTTTTTCTCTCGTTCTTGTTTTATTTTATCAACTCGCTCAAGTATTGGTGGAAGATGTGGAG
>CAZHIX010000054.1:0-5986 GCA_964532715.1 Microcaldota archaeon
TTAGTTTTTTCATAAATTTATTTAACGAGAGGAACTTATTTCGGGATATGACACATTTGAATTTAAGGCATGATTTAATAGTTCACTCTGAGCTTGTGCTTTGGGAGTTACGAACATGCAAGCCCCGACTAATGCCGATGCAATAAAATAATTTTTTATCTGTGAGGACGTGCGTTTAGCTATTGTAGAAAATTTTGAGAGTTTTTGCATTAAGACCACAATTATTCATCTAAATGTAAACAGAATTAATGTGTATATAAGTATAAAAAGATGATTGATAGATTTTTCTATCGTGTAATCCAAACGATTCAAACCAAGTGGAAAAAACCTCTTTCTCAAGTTTAAAATACAGTTTTTGTCACTTAATAGCTTGAAAATCAAATCGAGTGATAATCTAGCTCGAAAGGGATATAAATAAGTATAATCTTACTTTTATATGGTGAGTAAGATGGATGTACTTGAGACAATATGTGTATCAAGCCGAGGACAAATCGTCATTCCCGAGCGCATGAGGGCAAACATGAAAATCAAACAAGGAGCCAAAATGATCATGATGCAACAAGGTATGAAAATAATACTACAAACAGAGGAATCATTTTTGAATGATCTTCGCTCATTGCAGGAAAAAGAAGGCTGGCATTCTCTTTCTTTCAAGTCATTGGCCAAAGTCTGGGACAATAAAAAAGATGATGAAACATGGTGCAAGTATTGAATTCTACCTCAATAAAAAACTTGCGTCGGCGTGACATTATTTTAGTGCCATTCCCATTTTCAGACCAGACAGGCAGTAAGCGCAGGCCTGCACTGGTCATCTCGTCCGATAAGTTTAATGCAACTTATGAAGATGTGGTGGTGCTGGCTATCACCTCTTTTTGTGATGGAGAACCATACGAAATCTCTATAAAACCGCAAGATTGGAAAGATGGACTTTATTCGCAAAGCTATGTGAAAGCGTGGGCGATTAGTGCCATCGACAAAAGTTTAGTGATTAAGCGAATTGGGAAACTGACTCCAGCACGCTATGAAGACGCGATAAAAAAAATGAAAGAGATAATTGGGTAAAAAAATCACTTGTTTTTTGGCAAAGAGGAAAGTATCGCTTCACGCGCCCATAAGGGAAAAGAAAGGATGAGTGCATACCTGATGATTTAACCAATGTATATTGTTTATTTACACCAAGCGGAAAACACCTCTTTCTCAAGTTTAAACTCTAATTAACGCATCAAACGTTTCATGGACTTACTAATTAATCGTACCTACTCGTTTTTATTTATCAACCGATTAATTAATCATGTGATTAATATGCCTAAGTTGCCCGTATTTAAACCTAGAAATTTAGACCGTTATCCGCGTTTAGACACGGTTTTGATGGTGGAGAAAGCAGTTTACAAAGCCAAAAGCGATCTTACTGTCAATCAGATTTGGCATAAGTTGCCAAAGAAAGTGCTCTGGACAACGTATATCACGATATTGGATTATCTCGAATACTCAGGGAAAATAATCATCGAGAAAGACAAGACGGTGACGTGGATTTGGGATCCACGAGGTATCTGCAGAATTAAAGAGCAAGGATTGGTGATCGCGTGAACGGGCAAGCTCGTATTCGGATTGTAGGGTTTGCAGATCCAAAGTTGCTACAAGCTTACCGCGCACTTGAGTCCGGGACGTTTGAAGATCGCCAATTGCATGCTACGCTTGTAGAAGCCATCAAGACACTGAAGAAAAATCCGGAGATAGGTCTAAAAGTGCCTCGCTCACTCTGGCCACGGTTCTACATCAAAGCATATGATATTGACAATCTGCGCAAATTAGATTTGTCAAGTGGTTGGCGACTTACCTATACACTCAAAGGAAATAAAATCGAGGTCATGGCTATCATTCTGGAATGGATGACGCACAAGCGATATGAGAAACGGTTTGGATATAATGTAGTTTGAGTTGAAGCCTTTTTTTCTTCGTAGACCTCCAAAATCTGTCGGAATCCAGAAATCTCTATAAAACCACAAGATTGAAAAGACGGACTTTATTTGCAAAGTTATTGTCAAACTGATTTGAAACTCACTTGTCACTTGTATATGCGTGAGTTAATGCATGTGTCATCTCAACCACCGGCTTTGTGCTGGTGGTGCCCCAAAGTGCTCCTAAGCACTTTGTGGGTGGCAATCCATTTGCTAAAAATGAGCACGAGACATTCAACGACGCAATCGTTGGATGTAGCATCTTCAGGCGCGTAAGCGACTGGAGACACGACGGCGCATCAGCGCCGGCTGTGGGTTTGTTATCAACAAATCGTGCACTAAAGCCATTTAGGCTTGAGTGCTCTTTTAGCAAATCTGATGTGAAGACATAATGACTGGCGTCGTAGGTAAGCGTCTGATAATTAAGCTCAAGCGGAAAACACCCCTCTCGCACATTTAAAAGGGAACATGGGCGCTCATCAAAATCACTAAATTTCGCCCACAGAAATTTGAAGATAAACTAGTATTTTATAGGTATTCTGTCAATATATTAATGGTGTTTTGATGGAAACAGTTGCAAAATTTAGTGGAATATCCGAATATGTGCTACAAAAATTGGTGTCAATGGGCTATTTTCAAACTCGTACAGAAGCTTTGCGCGCAGGGATTTTAGAGTTGGGCAAGGAATATAAATTACTGGATGACCCTCGCGCGTTGGAAGATGAATTGGTAGTCGCAAAAATCACGCGCGAAAAAGAGCAAAATAAAAAAGTGGCTTTGAGCTCGTTTGATGAAATGCAAAAAAAATACAAAACCGGAGGAAAATAGTGGCATTTCAAATTTTGCTCTATCCGTCGGTTCGTAAAAAACTTGAGAGGATAGATAAATCCCAACGTGAACATTATTTCAAGGCATTGCAAAAACTAGAGCGTGAAGATATTCGATTCAGGCACCTTAAACACGGGTTGCCCTATTTTGTTGATGAAACCGGCGGGAACCGAATCGTATTTGAATAGGATAAGATAAATAATACTCGAAGCGTACTGTTCATTGGCAACCATGACGAATACCAAAAATGGTATATGAGCATGTGAAAAATACGAGAAGTAAAGAGATAAACGCTTCACGCGCCCATAAGGGAAAAGAAAGGATGAGTGCATACCTGATGATTTAACCAATGTATATTGTTTATTTACACCAAGCGGAAAACACCCCTCTCGCACATTTAAAAGGGAACATGGGCGCTCATCAAAATCACTAAATTTCGCCCACAGAAATTTGGTGGATGTGAGTTTATGAGTGAAAATGTTGGCGCGGGCGGGATGCCACAAAATAGTCCAAAAGAAATCGGGCAACAACCTGATTTTAGAGTAGTTCAACCAGAATACGACGAAAAAGAGCAAAAAACTATTTTTAAAGACGTTGGAGCTGTTTGGAAAAATATAAGCCAAAAAACAGGCAAAGAATTTTACACGCTCAAAATTGGCAAACTTAGGCTTCTGATGTTTGAGAACAAAAAGTTTGAGCAATAGTCTCAAACAATAGACTTATTTGATTTATAGGTGATGTTTATATGGCAAAGAAAAACGAGGAGGCCTTGGTAGTTATGGACGAAAAGCCTGCAAAAGCAATTACGCTTGAAGATTTACCTGGAGTCGGTGCAGTTACTGCTGAAAAATTAAGAAAGGCAGGATACATTGATTTTGAAAAAATTGCAGCTGCTTCTCCATATGAGCTTGAGGAAGTCGCAGATTTAGGAATAGAAACAGCAAAAAAAACAATAGCCGCCGCAAGAGATTCTCTTGAAATGGGTTATGAAACAGCAGATACAATTTTAGAGCGAAGAAAATCTATTAGGCGAATTTCTACTGGCTCAAAAAGTTTAGATGAGCTCATAGGCGGTGGCGTAGAAACAATGGCAATAACAGAAGCCTACGGGAAGTTCTCAAGTGGAAAATGTATCAGTGCAGATACTCCTTTGATTTATTTTAATTCGCAAGAACCACATATTAAAACGATTGAACAAGTCTGGGAAAAATACCATGGGCAAGAAAGCGAAATAGATGGGGGTTTGAGTTGTGAGCCAAATCATCCGATTTCAGTTTTGAGTTTAAATGATGGAGGGGTAATACAACGAAGTCCTATATCAAAAATATATAGAGAAAAAGTATCACAAATAGTTGAATTAAAAACAAATCGGGGTGCAGTGCTAAAAACAACTAAACAACATCCTCTATTGGTTCTTGGGGAGAATGGGCTTGAATGGAAATCTTGCGGGTTTATCTCTCAAGGAGATTTTATTGCCTCGGCAAATACAATTGCATTTAGCGGAACAGATCGTATAGATGAAGATGATGCTTATTTCATAGGACTTTTTGTAGCAGAAGGAACTTCAAATCCGCAATCAATAACTAATTATGATGATAAAATAAATCAAAAGCTACATGATTATATGCGCAAAAAATTTGGGCACGAACCGACATTTTACAAAGAAATAGGAAGAACTTTATTACGAACCGTTGCTCAGCCTGTTCTTGGAGAACTTTTGAATACTAATTCCGCCACAAAATTTGTACCTGATACGGTTCTTGCAGGTAGTGATTTGATAGTAAAAGCATTTTTATCAGGATACATTGATGGAGATGGCTATTTATCAAGTTGCCCAGAACTCTGTACAAAATCTGCGCTACTTGCAACTCAACTTACATATTTACTTGCAAGATTAGATATAACCTGTTCAGTGTCTACAAAAAAAATAGATGACTCTTTGTTTTATCGGGTCTTTATAGCAGAACAAGACTCAAAAATCAATTTGAGGGAGATTTTGACTCATAGCACAAAGGACATTTCAAAAATTACTTATAAAGAAAATATAAAACGCAATAAATTCGGGGCACCGTCACAACCAATAAGAAAAATTTTGAAAAGAATACACTCAAAACTTTCTGGGACAAAAAGAAGAGAAAATGAATTTTCAAAAAAGAATATAGTGGAAAATAATAAATATTTTTCACTTTACTACAACTATTTAGCAAGAAGTCCGGCAAGTAAAACTATTACAAAAGAGAGCATAAAGACAGCAAGTGTTTTTTATGATGAAAAATTACGATTGATCGGTGCAGAGTACGATGCGCTTGAAACTCCGACTTCGCAAAAGATACTAAATGCATTCACACACTTGCCATTTGAGAACTCTGCCGTATTTTCAAAACTTGGAATGAAACGACAAACTTTTGAGAATTACTTTCAAAGAGGGGTCGCACAAGATAAAATTGCACCTATTGCACAAGTCATGAGGGACGTGATAAAACAGGTTGTGTGTGATGCACAGCTTCTCAAGGATTTAAGGACTCTAAAAATGCTTGCTTATGGCGATTTTGGGTGGGAGCGAGTAGAGAATATTGAACAAAAACCATATTCTGGTTATGTGTATGATCTTACAGTAGAAAAGACTCATAACTTTGTTGGGGGATCCAAGCCAATGCTTTTGCATAATAGTCAAGTAGGTTTTCAATTAGCAGTGAATGTACAAAAATCAATAGATTCAGGTGGTCTTGGAGAAAATACTGGCGTTTTATTCATAGATACTGAAAGCACATTTAGGCCTGAGAGAATTAAACAATTAGCTCAAAGTGTCGGTCTTGACCCAGAAATAGTTCTCAAAAATATACATGTTGCAAAAGCGATAAATTCTGATCATCAAATGATTTTAGTAGATAAAGCAGAAGAGATGGTCAGAAAACACAATGTTAAGCTTGTGATCGTAGATTCACTCATGTCTCATTTTCGTTCAGATTATGTAGGTAGAGGTGCACTTGGAGAAAGACAACAAAAACTCAACAAACACGGTCATCAATTGCAAAGACTTGCAGATCAATTCAACTTGGCAGTCTATATCACAAATCAAGTGATGGATAACCCTGGTCTAATGTTTGGAGATCCAACAACTCCGGTCGGCGGGCATGTGCTTGCTCATGCTGCTACTTACAGGCTCTATTTCAGAAAAGGCAAAGAAGAAAAAAGAATTG
>CAZHIX010000055.1:0-5976 GCA_964532715.1 Microcaldota archaeon
CTAGCGCAATTCCTCCTGATGTCATGCTAATAATTGTAATAACTGTGGCGATGATTAAAGACGCAATGACTTGTAGCAAAAACGCAATGGTATGAAATATAAGTCCATCTACAAATGTCGGGTTTTTCACCGCGACTATTTTTTCAATTGCCTTCTTGGGTTTTAATGTCAATATGTTCTTCCATATCTTCATATTAGCTGAAAAATCCATTCAATCTCCTCGTGCAACTTTATTTGCTTACTCAATAAATTCTTGCACAAGATAATTTTTAGACTGTTGTGCTGTCCTGATATTGCACAAAAGTGGTGGTCTTCCTCATATTTATTCACAAAAAAAAAGAAATTAAAAATAAAAAAGATGCAAACTATTGCATCATCGCAAGTCCTCCAATCGCTGTAGCTATAAGTGCCCCGAAAAATATCATCGTGATTATTACTGGTACAATCCATGCAACTATTGACTTGAACGTGTCAAGAGCAAATATCTTAGATATAGCTAAAACTTCTAAATAAATCACATAAATTTCAATCAATAATATAATTATTGAACCTACGCATGGGATAATTCCAACTATAGTGGCAACCGTGGCAGGAACCGAAATTGTAGCTATTGCATAATAAAGCGAGTTGAAATTTCCTTTTCCACCAAGAGCGTTTGCAATTGTAGTCATAAGAAATGCCATAATTATTGACCCGACGAGGCCCAGCGGAATAACCAATAAGAACATCAATCCGCCACCAAGTCCTGCTTCTAAACTACCAAGTGCGGTTCCTCCCACCAGTGCCATACTAATAAAAGTTACGGTCGCGCTGATTAACGATGCGATGATATAAAGCGTAAGTCCGTCCATAAACGTCGGGTTCTTTACTGCAATTATCTTCTCAATCGCTTCTTTTGGTTTTAATGTTAATATACTCTCCCATATCTTCATACTAACTGAAAAATCCATCAAATCACCTGCATAACTTTACGCATCTGTTTAATAAAACCTTGCGCAAGATCGCAACCGGCTAATTATGGCGTTATCAAAAGATTTTTAACCTCTCACGCGCAAATTCTGATTGTGAAATGTTTCAAACATAATAAAGAAGAAGCGGTTGGGAGTTGCACGAAATGCGGAAAAGGAATCTGTAATTCCTGTGCAGTAGATGTAATGAAGACTTTATATTGCAAAGATTGTGCGTCTGAAGGAAATATTAGAACACGCGATGTCAATACTAGTTCGAGGGTCAGAAAGGATCCGGGTATTGCCGCGCTTCTAAGTTTAGTTTTTATAGGTGCCGGGCAGATTTACAACGGTCAATTAGATAAATTTGTGTTATTGTGGGGACTAAGTTTAATGGTAATTATTGTGAGTACAGTATTAATGTGGCTTTTTGTTGGGTGTGTTACTATTCTTGCAGTTATCCCAATATGGCTGTACGGTATATACGATGCATATAATTCCGCAGTGGAACTGAATAGACAAAACGGTCATGACAACTAAAACTGTTTGATTAGCATCTCTAAAATTAGTTGTGTTTTGTAAAATTGTTTTTTTTTCAAAATATTAGCTTAATTTAAGTCGCATCTGTAATGTATCTATTTTAGATATATTTATATTATGTCTGTGCACTAATGTACGTATGAACAAACCCCACTCAAGCTCCAGTATAGGTCAGGCGCTAACAAGAACATTTATTCTTTATAGTTGTTTGAAAAAACCAAAAAGCGGATATAACCTGTTATCTCAAGGCAAAGAAATATTTCTTACAAATTGGAGTGCAGGCTCATTTTATCCGCATCTTCGTTTTCTTCTAAACGAGAAATTACTCACTAAAAAAAATACTGGTTCAAAACGTATCACTTATGAATACTATACTACTCGTGATGGAGTCGCATACCTAAATCACATCTCAACTTATTTTAAACATCCTTCAATCTGTGAATTTTTTAATGCACTAATCTCTGGTGATTTTAATGAAACTGTTAAAGAAACTAAACAATAGTCTTAATTATCCGTATTTTCTTCTCACGGTATTTCTTTTATCTATGTCTAGTTTTACTTTTTGTGCAAATACTCACATTTCAAGTTTTCACACCGATCCTGCTACTCTTCGCGCAAATCAGGATTTTACTTTATTTTTTACACTAAAAAATGATATGGAAATCGGAATAGATAATATTAGTATGTCCTTTGAGTGTTCGGATAGTTTTGTTTGTCCTGCAAATACTAGCACATCTATGTCTTCTTATGGTCTTGTTGAGCTTGCAATACCTATTCAAAACAATGCAATCTCTGGGTTGCATCAAATAAATTTAAGTTGGACTGATGGCTCTTACAACATGGGGCTTGATGAAAACCAAACTCCTCTTTCTACTTCAAAGACTCTAAAAAATACCTTCACGCTCTTAGTTCGTCAATCTGCTATAAGTAGCATTTCTTCAACTACGAACTTAATCTTCAATCAAAAAAATAATTTTAATATAAATATTAGTGCGCATGATCTGAACAATGTTCGCGTATCTCTTTATTCCTCTTGCATGGCATTTGACAATTCACTATTCTATTTTTCGTCTTTAAATAAAACCACGAGTCTTGACACCTCTGTCTTTGTAAACTGTAAACCTGGTTCTGCAGATCTTTCGCTTACGTTGCAATCAGACGAGCTTAATGCTCAAATTCCACTCGGTGTTTATGTACAAAAAATACCTCAATCAAACCTTGAGCTTGAGTTCTTATCTCCGTCTATTTATTGTTCAAAAGATAATCTTCAAATAAAACTAACAAATAACAAGGAATCGGCCGAAAAACTTTATCTAATGGTTTTACCTACCTCAACAATCCGTTCCTCCGATATGCTTTATCTTGGTGATTTTCAAAATGAACGCATTGCCTATGTTCAGGTGCAAGCACAAGAAGTTGGAAATCAGCCAATAAGTATTGAAGCACGTTGGGTGGAAAACGGAGTACCATTTACCAAAGTATGGCAAAAAATTATTACTGTAAATCAAAAACCACCCGCTCAAATTCCATCATCATTTATCGCATCAATTATTGGATTGGTGATATTATGCATCATTTGGATGACATATTCAAAGACTTCAATATCATTTTTCAAAAAAGGTTAATGAGTAGTGGGCTTTTATTAGTCCCAGCACTTGTTTTCTTGCTTTATGTTGGCGCTTTTTATCAGCCGATGGATAATGCAAAAGACACGTTAGTGCTATTTGTAAATCTGGATGGCACAGCGCTTTCTCAAACTGTTGAGTCCGCAATACTCTCAAGTGGAGTTTACAAATTTCAAACTGTTTCACTAGATTATGCAATAAACGAGGTAAATGAAGCTCGTGCTTGGGGTGCACTAATAATACCTGCGGGTTTTGAAGAGCATTTGTATTCTGATGCAGGCGCACAACTTATTCTTTTAGCAGATGATTCGCATTCTTATATCATTTCAAAATCTATGCAACCAACTATGATGGTTCTTACTTCAAAAATAAATGCACAAATTTTACATTCTGCCCTAGAATCTGCATCAAGCGGTATGGTGGTTGCTTCAAGACAAGAAGCGTATAGTACGCAATCTCTAAACCTGTTGTATTCTGCATCAAATCAACTACAAATTGCTCAATCACAAATATTATTCCAAACTAAAAAACTTTCAGATTATCAGTCTGAACTTGCATCGTCAAATCTAAAACTACAATCAAATCTTAAAACTAGTGTGCAGGCAAGTTGGGCTCTTACTGATGGGGCAGGTAAATTACGAGACGGCTCAAATTCATTATCCTCTGGTTTATTATCTATTAAAAACGGTTCAAGTCAAATTTTAAGTGTAAACTCTCAACTCTCCTCTGTTCTTTCAAATGCGTATGCAACTGTCGATTCAATGCCAAATTCAAGTTCAAAGAATCAAACGCTTGTTCTCTTATCTACTGCTAAAACAATTGCACAAATTCAAAATAGTGGTTTAGTGTCTTTAGAATCAGGTGCATCTTCTGCTTATTTAGCGAGCAGAACTCTTCACTCTAGTCTTGAAACGCTTAGTACCAAATCTGGCGATTTGACTAATGGTCTGATACGAATAAGAAGTGCGCATCTTTTATCTACTAATTCAATTTCTGAGATGTCTTTGAGCACAAACACTTTATCATCCGCATTTGGCAATATTCAAACTGCAAGTGAGCAAATTGGTTCATCTACTGTTTTGCTCGCTTCAAAATCGGCATCTCTTTCTTCTTCTTTATCTGATGGTTCAAATCAACTTGAAATCGGTGGAATATCTCTAAGAATAGCTGAATCAAATTATGCTGATTATGGAACATTTTTTGCAACTGCCTTTATCAGTCTTGGGCTTTTCTTTGGAGGCGCGTCTGCGTACATTTTTTGTTCTTTAAGTAAATTGCGTCATCCTACAATATACTCACTTGTTTTTGCATCAATTCAATGTACTATTTTGCTTTGTATATACGCTCTAATGAGTTTTCCAATCCGTTGCGGTGAATATGAACTGCTTCTGATAATGTTTCTATCTTCGTTAGTCTTCATCCTAATGACGCGTATGATTGTTCGCATAGTCTCTCCAATCTTTGAAGCACAACATCTTTCACTTTATTCTCCAATTCTTTCTCTTTTGGCAGTTTTTATGATAAGTTCTGGGGGTGCAATGTGGCCTCAGCATACTTTAGAATCTCCATTTTCCTTGTTTACTCCATATATTCCAATGTATTATACAGTTTCTGCAACTCGTGCAAATGCGCTTGCTTGTATGTGGCCATCTTCAGATTTACAAATGATTTTGTTCTTCTGTTCAATTTTTTGGATAACTGTTGAACTTGCAGATCATGTGCGCCCAAAAGTTTTTGCACGATTTTTCAAAAGAAGCGCAAGTCTGTCAGTCAAAAACAAACAAAGTAAAATCTAAAAAATCACTCAAGCGCGCGCATTTTAGGGTGTTGCGTTTTATATCTGAGCCACCCGTTTTTTGGAAAACAACAATTTTTGCACAAATTCACGAATTGAATTTGACTAAATTTTGCGGTTAATTATGCAACACCCTAGCGCATTTCTAATGTGTGCGCATGTTTATTCTAATTCAAATTAAAACAGAATGCAAAGAACGCTTGTTGGCATTGGTTTTTCATCAATTCAATCAAGCAAAAAATCCAAAAAAGCGGTCGAGAACGTGTGTTTATCTTCTAAAATTTATGAGCGAAGCGAATAAATTTTCGCCGGAGGGGAGATTTGAACTCCCGAAAGGATTTCTCCTAAACAGGTTAGCAACCTGCCGCACTAACCAGGCTATGCGACCCCAGCACTAAACTTTGGTTTACGTATATATTCTTAGTGCAAATTAAAAAGGATTTTTTGCACATTTTTCAAATTTACTCTTACATCCTTTTCTTTCACATTAATTTTATGCAAGAATCTTGAGGTGGCATACAAAACTTGCTTCTGCATTTTGGTTTCTTTAGCTCCACCGTGTGATCTGCTAAAGCACGTGTACGTGCGCTTATGGCTGCTTCTTCCGATCTGACCAGTTTCACACACGTGCCACGTCCATGCAGGCACGGCTTCGACGCCAAGAAAACCACGCATTAAACAAATCTTACATGCGCCCTCAAGCATTCAACCACGCCTAAAGGGGAGTTGCGCTTACAGAGAACCCCTAGCTCTCCAGTCTATCTTGCATACTTATATTTCATTTCTATCTTTATATATGTGCTTTTTTTGAGTTAATTTGTGTATTTATATGTACTTACAGAGCTCTTATAATTTTGTAAACTCAACTATTTCGTGGTGCAAACTATGGACGATGATAATCAAAGTCTTAAATTCGTGGTTCTCGGTATCGGTGGTGCGGGTTGTAATAGTATTTCTCGCCTTGCAAAATCTGATTTTAAAGATGCAAAGTTGGTCGCACTAAATACTGATAAAAAACAGCTTGATACTCTACCTTCAAACGTGAGGCGTGTTCTTTTGGGCGCATCAG
>CAZHIX010000056.1:0-5974 GCA_964532715.1 Microcaldota archaeon
AAAGAAAGAATTAACGGTTTTAGTTTTTAGTTCAGAGATAAAACGCAACAGGCTAACCCGAACAAATACAAAAGAGATTTAAATATTCAAACAAAAAACAAAACATGGAAAAACAAATTTTTTTATTTATACCAATATTACTGCTCGCATCTTTTGCATTTGCATCTGAAGATGTGAGATGGATAGAGCATGCGGTGGCTCAACAATCATTAAATGACGTGCAGATGCACGCTTATCATAGTCCATTGAACAACACCAATATAGATTATGCATACGTATATTATGACGATTATCTTTATCTTGAAATTTTCACACCCAAAACAATAAATTCAAAATTAACTGAGTTAATTCAGATTAGCCTAAACAAAGATATCAATTTGTCATTCAATAAAAATGGCACAATAATCCAATCAAACAACAAAAGCGATTCAAATCAATCATTAGTCTTCTACTCATCGGATACGACTAATCCTCAATGGTCTGCAAGAACTATGATTTTACTAAAGGATTTAGAAGTGGATAAAAACTGTGATGCAACAGTTGACATGAACATAAATGTATTTGACGAACAAAAAAATGTTTTATCAAGCGCAATCACACAACTTTCCTCATCATCATGTTGGGCGACCCCAAAAAAAGTAATAGTAAGTAAACATGGAGATACTCCCCAAAATCAAACAGATTCCCCAGCATCGTTATCAAGACAGTATTTATCATTGGTCCTAAATGTTACTCCGCCCGGATATCCAAATGATACTGAAGGTGCGAAAATAGATTCGATCACACTTAAACTAATCACCAATTCAAACACAGACGGTGCACAAGTTCTTGCGTTTGTAGGTCCAGATGGAATATCGTTAGGAAGTGAGAACTTTGACGAAAATGGTTTGTTGACTCTTCATCCAACAGACGCATACATTTCTGATGAACCAAGAACGATTGCGATAGAACTTTTGATGTCACCAAATGCACAATTTTTATACGATAATGACAGTATCATTCCTGCATATTATGGAGTAGAGCTCTATGAACTTAATTTAAGTGGCAAATACACTAAAACCCCACTAAGAGTTGATTTTGAAAATGCACCTATACGTTCAGAATATGTCGCGATGATGGAGTGCACAAGAGACGCAGAGTGCCCAACAAACAACATATGCACAGAACAAAATACGTGTATTGAGAGAACAAAGATAGTAACACCAAAAATTAATGACACAAAAAACACATCAGAAACAGTAGAGAAACCAGATACTAAACCAATAGAAATTTATCAGCCAAAACAAACAGAAACAGAATTGCCATACTTAGTATATTTTGTAGTTGCAATAATTATTGCGATTATAGCGATATTTTGTTATACAAAAAAATCAAAAAACCAAAGCGCGCAAACAGAAGATAAAAAAGACTAAGAAAATTTATCTTCTATTTGTTCTTTTGTAAAAACCTATTGCTTGCAATGCGATTGTTGCACATGCAAATAGTATCAAAAACAATTCTACCCAATTCCAGTTTGTAAAACCAAAACCAAGAACATTTGGACCTCTTGCTTTTGCAATGTAATGATACAAAACAAAAACAAATACCACATAAGTTAAATATTGTATTTTCTTCCAAAAACCTGCACCTAATTTTTTTAGTGCATAATCACAGGACGTAATGACAAGTGGCACAAACAAAATAAGACCAATAAGCCCTGCAACTACTTCCAGTTTAGAAAATAATTTTGCAAAATCCCATCTAAAGTAATTGTCCATGATTAGACCAAAATGTATCAACAAAAACACAAAAGATGCAAGCCCAACTGCTCGTCTAGGTTCTATGAGCCTTGCAAATTTTGCAGAATCAATAACCGCAAGTGGTCCTAAAATCAGAGAGGTACATAATAAGAAAAATGCGCAAATTCCCGCAAACCTTATCATCGCAGATATAGAATTTTTTTCAATAGTAGAATAGTATGCCCCCATAACTGCCAATGAACAGATTAAAATCAACATAAGAAATGATTCAATTCTCATAAAATCACTACCACCAAATGTTTAACATATTTAACTTTAAAACTAAAACTTAATAATCTTAGTACCCTTGCAGTTCTTATGATATCAATTGAAGCATTCATCAAATCAGCGATTGCACTTTTCATTATCATGGATCCGTTTGCGTCCTTGCCAGTATTTATATCACTTACCAAACATCAAACAGATGCACAGAAGTTAAAATCAGCAATCACTGCAACAGCTATTGCCACTGTTGTTTTGGCATCGTTTGTATTGATTGGACCATGGCTAATGGAGGCCATGGCAATTTCTATGTCCGCATTTACAATTGCAGGAGGATTGCTTTTACTTATAACTGCCATAACTTCGTTTTTTGGAATAGAATTTTCATCAGAAAAACAAAATGAACAGCACATGGACATAAAAATAGTAGTTGTTGCAGTTCCCCTACTTACAGGTCCGGGTTCAATGACCACAGCAGTCATTCTTGCAAATCAATATGGGCTTATTACTGCATTTTCAGCAATAGCACTAGTGGTGTTTGCAATATTTATAGTTTTGTCACTTTCACGCCAAATATCTGCAATAGCCGGAGAACGAGGTATTGAAATTTCATCAAAGATATTTTCAATATTGCTTGCTGCGATAGCAGTAGAATTTGTAAAGAACGGTATATTTGAAGTTTTGAGTGGATGGGGAATGATTGGATAAAAAAAATGTGGGTATAATAGAATTAATCGTAAGTTTTTAGTATTTTTTCTATATCCACATCATCTATTTTCAAATTTGCAAGTGGTTCATTTTTTAGTTGTGGCAAACCATCCTCGTAAGTATCGCGCTCTTCTTTGTACAAAACCCCAAGAGGTATTCCGTCGTCCCATTCTTGTGCTTTTTCAAATGCGAGAATTTTATTATGTGGATCGTATTTTTCGTTTTCTTCAAGCTTGTAAACTTTTTTTCTAAAATAATCAAAAGTATTTATTTTATTCCAGACAACGCATGGCTGACACACATCAATATGTGCAAAACCACGATGTTTAATTCCTTGAGAGATTAAATCAGACAAATGATTTAGATCCGCAGAAAACCCACGTGCAACAAAAGTTGCACCAGATGCGATTGAAAGTGCAAGCGGATTTATGGGGACTTCAAGCGCGCCATCAGGGGTGCTTTTGGTTTTCATTCCTTTTTGCGAAGTCGGCGAGGTCTGTCCTGTTGTCAATCCGTAAATCTGGTTGTCATGCACGATGTAAGTCATATCGTAATTTCGCCTGCACGCATGCACAAAATGCCCAAGTCCAATTCCGTATCCGTCTCCATCCCCTCCGACCGCGATAACATTCAATTCATGGTTTGCCAGTTTTATAGCAGACGCAACTGGAAGTTCTCTACCATGAATTGATTCATAACCATAAGTGTGTATAAAATGAGGTAATTTTGAACCACAACCGATTCCAGATACAATAACTGTTTGATGTGGCTCAAGATTGCAATTTACAATTGCTTTTTTTAATGAAGCTAGTATTGAATAATTGCCACAGCCCGGACACCAAGTTATTTCATGATTTTTTTCTAAAAGTTGATTAATATCCACCATTTAAACCACCGTTATTCACTTGAAAGTTTTCGTATCTCTTGAGCTATTTGTTCAACTTCAAATGGACGAGCATCATAGCGAAGACAAGCATTTTTGATAAGAATTCCTGTTTTTTCTCGTATATAATTTCTCATTTGTCCTTGTGAGTTACCCTCAAATATTATTACTTTTGACGCAGATTGTAATGCTTGTTTAATTGTATCAGACGCAAATGGAAGTGCATATTTTATGTGCATGAGCCTAAAAGAAACATTTTCTTTATCAAGAATTTTAAGAGCTTCAAGAGCTACGCCTTTTGTTGAACCCCAACAAACTGCAAGTAAAGTACTTTTTGAATCCCCATAAAAAACAGGCTGATATAAATTTGGATTAATTGTTTTAAGTTTTCTTGCACGTTTATCAATTTGTTCAATCCTATTCTTCGGGTCTTCAGAAGTATAACCAGTTTCATCATGCTCGTAAGAAGATGCTACATGAATTGCGTTTTTTTGACCCGGGATAAAACGTGTTGATATTCCATTTTTTGTATTTTCATGTCTTAGAAAATTCTTTGCATTCTCCAATTGTGCATCGGTTTGCAAAAGTCCCCGTTTTACTTCAAGTTTTTCACAATCAAATTTTTCAACTGTTTGTAGAGATTCACCTATGTATTTATCAAGTAGAATAATTGCAGGAACTTGCACTTGCTCAGCCATATTCCACACATTAAAAGTTTCATAAAATGCTTCTTGTGCATCGCCGGGCATACATACAATTCTTGGAAACTCTCCTTGAGATGCATGAATTGTAAATTGTAAGTCTGCTTGCTCAGTATATGTGGGAAGACCAGTAGATGGACCTGCTCGTTGCACATTCACAATCATACATGGAATTTCTGCAATACCGGCATTTCCTAAAGCTTCTGCCATTAGAGAAAACCCACCACCTGAAGTTGCAGTCATAGCTCTAACACCTGCAAAGCCTGCACCTAAAATATAATTGATTGCTGCAATTTCATCTTCAGTATGTTTTACAACTATATTATAATCTATTGCATGTTGTGCCATCCAATGCAATATTGATGATGATGGACTCATTGGATATTCTGCAACAAATTTTACACCGGCTTTGATTGCACCTAAACACACTGCATCATTTGCGTTTAACAACAATGTGTTAATTGGTTTTTGAGGTTGAATTTTTATTTCAAAAGCTTTTGTTAAATTTGATTTTACAAAATCATAACCCAATTTTGAGGCTTTTAAATTATTTGAGATTACATCATCAGATTTGTTTGCAAATGACTCTTTTACTAAAGATTCAAATGAATCTAAAGTCAGACCGATAACTGCAATAGTTGCACCTAGAGCTACTTGATTTAGATAAAGTTGATCCCCACATTCTTGAGCCATTTTGGTCATAGGAATTGCAATTAGACAAATATCTTGCCGTACATCTTTTACATCGTCCTTACTCACGTTATCGGAATCATATATTATTACCGCACCCTCGTTTAATTCATCGCAATGCTTTTGCACTCCGGCTTTGTTTAGTGCAACCAATAAATCAACTTCGCCACTAAGTGCATGAATCATTTGTTTGTTTGTCCTAACAGTCATTGTATTGTGCCCACCACGTATAAGTGAAGGATAATCGTTATCGCAGAAAACATAAAGCCCGTTTCGTTGCATAAGTTTTGCAAACATTGCACCAATTGTAGCTATTCCAGCACCAGCTTCACCAGCCAATTTAAATGTCATATCATTTATTCTCATATTTATCGCACCCATCTAATGACGCCAAAACTTTTAACTTAATCAATTTAAAGCTTCGCAAAATAAGTGCAATTTTTCGTCAATAACCAATACACCATGGAGTTAGTTTTCTCATGACTCGAACATTTGCTCAACCATATATTTTCCAAAGATAGCACTTGCACGTTCTTTGTCTTTGTAGAGCCTATCCATGATTTTTTTATCAAATGAACCAAATCTTATTATATGATTCAGAAGCCGAGCATAAACATAAAATGCATCCATATCATTTTCATTTTTAAGCCATGTTGTACGATATTTTTCTGCAATATCTAATGGTGTTTGGGCTGAGGCTCTATTTGCGATAGCAGTCATATATTTATTTTGCATTTCTATTAACCTGAGTTCTCTAGCCGCATAAAATGCAGTTTTGCGTCCTTGCATTTCACTTGTGCGTAATTCGTCCATTCGCGGATAATCATCTAAATCAAAAAACGAGTTTTTAATTGCCTCTTCTTCGGACATTTTATTATCCTTGTTACTTGGACTGATAAAACCAGTAATATCAAGTATTCTGATAACCTCTCCACTTTGATCAAGTTGCCATAGCGCAAGATGAGTCCAATCGTTATGGTCTGGCTTAGCAT
>CAZHIX010000057.1:0-5947 GCA_964532715.1 Microcaldota archaeon
ATTGTATAGTCAAATGAAAAAATGTCCAGCCATAATGATAACTGCAAGCCATAATCCATACGAGTACAATGGGCTCAAACTTTTTTCAAATGGAATAGAATTGAGTGCTCAACAAGAAGCACAGATAGAAAAAGGTATCAACGATACAAATAATCTCAAAACATTATCGACCGATTGGAAAAAGTGTGGTCAGAAGTATGATGTCCATAATGACGCAATAAATGAACACATAAGATTAATCAGCAAAAAAATTGATGTTTCATTAATAAAACAACAAAAACCAAACGTGATCGTAGATTGCGCAAATATGGCAGGTTCCGCAATATCTGCACTTGCACTACAAAAATGTGGTTGCTTGGTTCAGAAATCAAATTGTGATGCAGGGCAAATTTCTCCTCGCCCACTTGAACCAAACGAGAAAAATCTCAAAAATTTGTGTGAGATGACAGTAGATACTAATGCGGATTTTGCAATTGCACACGATGGAGACGCAGATAGAGCGATAGTGGTTGCAGACGATGGAAAACTCTTGGGTCTTGATACTCAACTTGCAATCGCAGTTATGCACATTCTTGACAAAAATCCAGATGCAAAAATAGTTTCCACAGTTGAGTCTTCACTTTCTTTGCGCGAAATAATTGATTCGTATGGGGCAGATTTGCAAATAACTCCTGTCGGCTCTGCAAAAGTTGCCGCTCTTATGAGAAAAAACGGTGCATTGTTTGGGGGCGAACCGTGCGGAGAATATGTATTTGCAAATGCTGTGCCATCTCCAGATGGAATAATGAGCGGGGCATTCTTTGCACAAATCTTCTCAAGTGGGCAGAAACTATCTTCTCTTGCAAAAAAAGTAAAAACGTATCCAATAATGCGACATAAAATTGCGTGTAAAAACGAGCTAAAGAAAACTGCAATGAAAAAAATTGAGGCGAAATGGCCATTTGGCACCCCAAACAAAATAGACGGTCTTCGCTCTGATGAGGCGTGGGGGTGGGTTTTAGTGCGCCCGTCTGGAACTGAGCCATATGTCAGAATAACGATGGAAGCAAAAAATGATGCACAATTAAAAAAGAATTTTTCAATAATTGAAGAAATTGTGAAAAACACATATTTAGTAAGCGGTTAAAAATCTACTGGCAACGTCTCAAAACCAACCATCAAAACTGGCATCTCCCACATTTTTGACAAAATCATCCTTGAAAAAAATAAGCACGCTCGGCGTGGAAAAAATGCGTTTTGCCAAAAAATAATGTAAAAACGTGTATATAACGTCTGAAAAACGTCGAATAAAATCGTTTTTACGTCAGAGGAAATTCTTAAGCGCTTACCATATTTAACGCACTAATTTAATCTTTTACGTCCTTAGCAACTAATGCTCTGCACACAAGTGAGTTTTTCAAAAAATACAAATTCAAAAAACCTTGATGTTGTTTATTCAAAGGTCGCACCCGATAAAAAAATCAATGGAACGAACATAACTTTACAAACGATTTTGTCATCAAAAGATATGACTAAGTTCTTATCAATAATTGAATATTCAAATGAGGATGCAAAGACTGTTCTTACAAATCAATGGAAAAGTATATGTTCAAACGTTGATTTTATTGCCAATGAAAAAAAGTTTGAACTTGTTATAAAAAAAGACGTTCTAAATACAGTATCACTTATTTGCGCAATGGTAGCGATTCTTGAAAAAAGACTTGGACTTGACAAACTCAACATAACTCAAAACGACATATTATCAATAGTATCTATAGAAAGCAAATTTGACAAGAGTGCAAAATACGGTGGTGCGTATGGTTTATTTCAAATAAATTTATCCACAATCAAAGACGTGATAGAAAATTTTGATTATATAAAAAGTGACATCTCTACAATCTCAGATGTTTCTTGCTATGACATTTCAAAAATAGGCTTGAATGATAAAAATTATTTTACAAACTTATTGGAAGTATCAAATTCCATAGCTCTTTTTGGGCTTGTTCTTTTTAGAAAGTACAAAATAGCATTGCAGGATGCACGAGAAACTATCAACGCTATTAAAAACAAAAACTCGAAAGATACAAATTCATATTTATATCAAAGTTCTAAAAAAGCACCTCCAATAAAAAAACGTAATATATTATTTAATACAAATGATCCTCGCACTACTGGAAATTACAAACTTAATGAGTATCAAAAAGAAATATTTTTTGCAGACTATTATAATGCAAGTGCAGATTTGCGCAAAATAAAAGATTATGGAAAAGAATATGCAGAACATGCATCGTTGTTAGATAAACATTTGGACAAATATGTGTTTTCCAACTGATTTAACTATTGCGCCATAACAGTTATCTTTCCCTTTTTTAGAATCGCAGGAGTGCTTGCAGGTTCGTTTGTGCGTTTATATAAAATATATAAATCTCCCTCAAAAGTATCTCCAGATTGTAGATTTAGATCATTTAAGTTGCCATGCGCATCTATTTCAAAGCATTGAAGTTTGAAGCGATTATCAGGTATAGAACCAGTGTTGAATTGCTCGCCGGAATAAAGTATTAGAGGTTTATCTGGTGCATTTTGAGGTATGTTGAATGCAAAATTTTCAAATTTTGTTCCAACTAAACTTGGAGTTTTGCTGTTTGGACTCAGACATGCAATACCGATTACGTTTATTGCATAATTATTGTTATTTGCAATATTTGCATAAACTAAGTTGATTATATTTGATCCTTGTTCATGCGCAATAAACCTATGCCCGGAACACGAAAGAGTTAGACTATCTATTGAACAGACATCTTGTGTTGCAGAGGGCAAAATAAAAAATATCGCACCGCCAACAATCATTATGACTAACATTGCCCAGCCATATGTCATCAAAAATTCCATCGCACTTTGAGCTTTATTCATTGATCCCACCAGTGTAGTCTTGGTCTTTCTTGTTCAACAATTGTCTTTTCAACACAAATTCCACTATCAAAATCGCAGGTGTAACCTTGCGGGCACTCCCCATAAATCGTTGGTGTGGAAACTAACCACAAATTAATTGGACCGACATTTATTGGACACATTAACTCTGGTTTTACTTTATTACAACTACAATCCTCATCATTCCACGACCATCCCTTTTCAATACAAACTTGTCTTGTTTTATTGTCACATTCGCACATACAGGTTTCAAAGTTATAAGTCTTCCAATTGTCACATTGCGCAGAAACAAAAGATATGCTTTCATCTTCATTGTGCAAGATTTTGATACTAATGCTTTCATTACCTTGATAGTATGTCATAACTTCATTTTCATTTGCAATTTTTTTACTTAATATTGTAGAATAGTCATAAAGTGAGGTGCCAACTTCCCCCTCTCCAAAACCACTAAATCTTATAGTATAAATCTGTTCTTTTGTAATCCAGTTTAGTGCTGGATTTTTTCTATATACAATTTGCGGTTCACTACATTCACATATACAATCTTTTTTATCTACAAAACAGGTTTTTGCATCGTTTTGACACTTACTTTGGCACACGCCTGCATCAGTATACTCCCCACAATACATATCTATGCACTCACAAGTCTTTGCATCACAGAAATATCCCCCATCGGGACAATCATCATAGCAAAACATTGAGCTATAATTTTCCTCATTGTTGTGTGGCCCACTTGCACATGAGAACCCAGCACAAGTGCAGGTTTGCTCATCCCAAATGTTTGGATATGCGCATTTGTCTCTTGCTATTGGATCGCATTCACATGCACACTTAGTTGCATTGCAAATCCAATTCTGTCCATAATCTGAGGATTGTTTGCAATTATCTAATCCGCATGTTCCATTTTGATAGTGCTGGCTTCTTGAGCATAACGCGTCATCCACAGTATATTCACACTGGCAATATTCATCATTCCAGATTGCGGGGTAAACACATTTTTGCGCCTCTTGCGGATCGCATTCACACTCACAAGAGGTTGCATTCAGATAATTCTTTGGTTTAGAACACGTTGTGCTCAAATCACATTCACATGCACATTTAGTTGCATTGCAGAACCAGTTTTTTCCATAGTCTGAAGACTGTTTACAATTATCTAATCCACATGTTCCGTTTTGATAATATTGGCTCTTTGAACATAATGCATTTTGTACTTCATACACACATTGACATTGTTCTTCATCCCAAACATTTGGATATTTGCATTCTTGTCTTTCTTGTGGATCACACTCACACTCACAAGATGTTGCATTCAGATAATTCTTTGGATCGGAACAAGTTGTGCTCAAATCACATTCGCACGCACACTCATTTGCATCACAAACCCAATTCTGACCATTTGAGTATTGACAGTCATCAAGTCCACATGTTCCATTTTGATAGTGCTGATTTAGTGAACAGAACTTTTCATTAGTATCAACAACGTCACATTCACATTTGCCATCATTTACTGCACATACTCTTTCAATCGTCTGAGTCGTGTATGCAATTTTTAGTACCAATGGAGAACACTCTCCAAAACATGCATTAATATCTGGATCATAAGATGAATCAGTGCATTTCATATCACATGAACATCTGCTCCAATCAAAATACCCTCCTTTATCCAAACAGCGTATATAATCTTTGAATTGACAACAAGAACAAGTAGTTTCATTCCAGCGACTTGGAGCCTTACATGCTAATTGTTTATCTGGATCACATTGACAGTCACAGGCAGTTGAATTACAAAGCCAGTTTGCTCCATATTCACTTGTGCAATCATCAAACCCACACGTGTTGTTTGTATATCTTTGATTTAGTGAGCAAAATCTTTGTGTTATTTCACACGTGCAAGTGTTTTCATCCCAAACATCTGGTGCTTTGCAATCTTCTCGCTCTTGCGGCTCGCACTCACATTCACAACTGCTCATATTCTTGTATGTCTTTGGCTGTGAGCAAACAACTGCCGAATCACACTCACATGCGCATGCAGTTGCATTGCAAATCCAGTTTGTTCCATACTCATCTGAATCTTTGCAATCGTCAAGACCACAAGTATTATCAACCCAATATTGGTTCTTTGAACAGTATGGTGTCAAATCACATTCACAATTTTCTTCATCCCAATGCTCATCCGGACATTCGCCTTGTGAATCTTGCGGGCAATAACATTCACAATTTTGCAAGTCGTATAATTCTTTTCCTTTACAAGTTTCATATATTATTATTGTTGCCCATTTTTGTCCAGACGAACTATATTGTGAAAATCTAACTGTAATCGAATAACCAGTTTGTGGGTCTGTTATGGCGAAATCTTGATTTAGTGGGATAAACATCTGGCCGATGTAATTTCCATCAGAGTCGTAAATCTCAACTCTTGCATGACCATTTATAGTGACATCTACAAGTTTTACTATAAGTTTTCCATCGGTTATCTCTTGTCCTATGCTCATATTCACTGATGATTCGTATGGGCATGAGCAACCGCATGCACTTTGCGTTACTCCTAAGTTTTGGTCACAAATGTGTTTTTCATTTGTGCAATCTGCAAAGCATACTGGATAGCTTGCCTGTTCACATGTAATCTGTGTGCATGTGCAAGTGTTTTCATTCCAAACATTTGGAGCCTGACATGCCTGTCTCTCTTGCGGATCACACTCACATTCACAATTAGTCATATTTTTGTAAGTTTTTGGTTCTGGACAAATAATGTTTGAATCACATTCACACGCACATTCTTGTGCGTTGCAAATCCAGTTTTGTCCAAATTGTACAGATGTTTTGCAATCATCAGTTCCGCATGTGTTGTCCGTATAACGCTGATTTAATGAGCAAAACATTTCTTGGAATTGTGTGCATGTGCAAGTGTTTTCATCCCAAACATCTGGTGCTTTGCAATCTTCTCGCTCTTGTGGCTCGCACTCACATTCACAGTTAGTCATATTTTTGTATGTCTTTGGCTGTGAGCAAACAACTGCCGAATCACACTCACATGCGCATG
>CAZHIX010000058.1:0-5842 GCA_964532715.1 Microcaldota archaeon
TCACGCGCACATCAACTCACGCGCACATCAACTCACGCGCACATCAACTCACGCGCACATCAACTCACGCGAACACAAGTGACAAGCGAGTTTTCTAATCAGCTTGACAATGACAACAAATATCTAAATTAAACAGCAGATGCTAAAACAATAGACTACAGTATATACGCAACAATAAAAAGACAATAAACACAACGATATATAGTAATATATAGATGATAAAACTCAAAGATATAGATATGCAACAGATGCAAACATACCTAAACCAAAGCGTTCCTACTGCGCGCACATATCAGTCCCAGATAGCTAGCTCGGTGTTGGAAAATGGGTCAACACTCGTAGTTTTACCTACAGGTATGGGAAAAACATTAGTTGCACTTTTAGTTGCGGATGCAATTTTGCAAAAAGGACGGGTATTATTTCTTGCACCTACACGCCCACTTGCGACACAACACGAAAAAACTTGTAGGGAGTGGCTTAATTTAAAATCAGAAGAGATTGTTCTTGTTAGCGGGCTGATTAGTGCAAACAAACGACCACAGATATATGAGAAAAAACCAAAAGTGCTAATTTCAACACCACAGACAATTGCAAACGATTTAGAGAAAAATAATTTGAAATTTGACTTTTCACTCGCTATTTTTGATGAGGCACATAGAGCAGTTGGAAAATACGCATATACAAAAGTCGCAAATGTGGCAAAAGAAAAAAACGCGTTGATTTTGGCGCTTACGGCCTCTCCGGGAGGTCAAAAAAAGAAAATAGAGGAGATATTGCACGCACTTTACATAGAGAATGTGCAGATAAGAACTGCAGACGATGAAGATGTAAAAAAATACATCAACCCCATTGAAATTGAGTGGGTAGAAGTTGATTTGCCACAAGAAATACTTGATATGAAAAAAACGCTTGAATTGATGATTAATCAACAATCAACTACACTAAAAAAGATGGGTTATTTCGCTAAATTTAACAACAAGAAAGGTTTGTCTGAATTGAGGGCAAAAATTCTTGTGTCTAACTCAAATTTAAAATATTCTGCACTATCATATCATGCAACCTTATTTTCACTTGTACATATGCTTGAGCTTCTAGAAACGCAAGGGATTGAAGCACTTAGAAGATTTATTGCGAGAATAAAACAAAAGAATCAGAGTAAAGCACAGATAAGGATATTGCATGACCCAAGAATTGAGGCACTTGAAAAAAAACTTGAGACTGCACAGGAACACCCAAAACTTGCAAAACTTGTGCAAATGATACAGAATAGACCAAAAAATGAGAAATTTATTGTATTTTCACAATATAGAGATCAGGTTCAAATAATTGTAAGTGAGCTTGAAAAGTTTTCAATAGATGCAAAGGCATTTATGGGTAAAAAAGATGGAATAACACAAAAAATGCAAGCAAAAATAATAGAGGAGTTTAGATCAGATAAATTCAATGTTTTGGTGGCTACATCTATAGGAGAAGAAGGATTAGATATACCGTCAGTAGATAATGTGATATTTTTTGAACCAGTACCATCAGAGATTCGCACTATTCAAAGAAGAGGGAGAGCGGGTAGAGCAAAACTTGGTAGAATGTTTGGTTTAATTGCAAGAAAAACACGTGATCAAGCATTTTTTTGGTCATCAAAAAGAAAAGAAGAAAAAATGAAAAAAATAGTAAGTGCAATGTCTTCAAAAACGACTGGGATAAAACAGATAGAACAAAGTAAAATAAAACAAGAGTTATACATAAAAAAAGATGTAAAGAATGCAGATAAAAATATTGAGACCACAGAGTTAAAAAAAACAGATAAAAAAGATGAAATGAAAAGTATAGAAAATGGTGAAAAGGATTTAGATAGAATAAAAAATAACAACACAGAGATAGATGAAGGAAAAGAAATAATAAAAAAAGAGCAAAAGAATAGTTTACCCAAAACAAAATATAGTAAACGGACAATTAAACAGACTAGGATACTTGACTTTTAGAATTGAATTTTGCAAAAATTAATTTTCTGCACTCCCCCCAAACAATAATTAAAATACCTAAAGAGAATATAAGAGACCAGTCAAATACGTTTAGTGTAAGTGTGTGAAAATATATACCTATTTCGGATATATACACTATTGAAATCTGAGCGATTAGAGTTAGTAATAAAGCAAAAAGAAGTATCTTGTTTGAAAAGAATTTATTAAATACTGACAAAGTATATGAACGACAATTTAGTGCATTTGCAAGTTGTAATATTACAAACGTACAAAACGCCATGGTTTGCGCTTTGTAGGGTTGAGTCTTAAGATACGCATAAAAAACGATAAGAGTTAAGATTGCCATCAGAAAAGCAGAGATAAATATTGTCATCCATCTATCAATACTTAAAAGTGGTTTTTTTGGATTACGAGGTGGGACTAACATAGAATCTTCTTTTGGCGGTTCTACCCCAAGAGCTAGCGCAGGGGGCCCATCCATTATAATATTTACCCAAAGAATTTGCAATGGAGTTAAGGGCAGACCAAGACCAAGTAATGGGGACGTAAACATCAGAGTTATTGCAGCGACGTTTGTAGTAAATTGAAAACGTACAAATGAAAGTATATTTGCAAATATTGAACGCCCATATTCTATTGCTTTTACCAAAGTGTTGAAATTATTATCAAGCAATATTAAATCAGATGCAGAACGCGCCACATCTGTTCCACCAACCCCCATCGCAATTCCTATATCTGCTTTTTTTATTGATGGAGCATCGTTAACCCCATCTCCAGTTACTGCAACAATTTCGCCCACTTGTTGCAAAGCGTTTATTATTCTAAATTTGTGATCAGGGGTGGCTCTATAACAAAGAACAAGATTTTTCACTAATGCGCGCAAATCATAATCAGACATTTTTTCTATTTCATCCCCGCTAATGATATTTTTTTTAGAGATAGTTATACCAATCTGATTTGCAATAGCACACGCAGTAAGTTGAGAATCCCCAGTTAACATTACAGTTCGTATACCTGCAGTGGTGCATGCAGAAATTGCATCATAAACTTGAGGACGAGGAGGATCAATTAAACCGATTAAACCAACCCAACACAGATTAGAAAATTTAGAATTATTTACGTCTTTTTTTAATATAGATTCTGCATAAGCAACCGCTAAAACACGAAGACCTTCTTTGGAGTATGACGTAAATGTTGAATTTATTTTTTGAATATCTTTTTTGTTGATTTTTCTAATTTTTGAATTTTCAAATATATATGTACAGTTTGACAAAACAGCTTCAGGAGCACCTTTCATATAAACAGAGTATTTTTTACTATTTTGTCTCACATTAATCATGTATTTTTTCTTATAATCAAATGGTTGCTCGCTAACAAGAACATTTTTTTCAAATAGAGCTTTTCTATTAACATTACAAAAGTCAGCCGATTCCAAAATTGCAATTTCAGTTGGATCTCCACGAGATTGCATTAGACCTTGCTTATCATTGTGCATCAAACTTGCAGACTTAGAAGCGAAAGGAACAAATGCAGAACAGCACATAGATGCACAAGAAAGTAAAAAATGAACAGAACATTCATATTCGTTTAATTTTTCTTTTTTTGAGTTTGAAGTTTTAGATGGTGCCATTGAGGATTCAAATTTTAAATCGGATTTTTTAAAATCGATGAAGTTTGAATATAGTCGTAAAACTTCCATTTTGTTTTGAGTAATCGTTCCAGTTTTATCCGTACATATTACAGTAACAGAACCCATGGTTTCAACAGATTGCATCTTTCTTACAAGCGCATTTTGTTTTGCCATAGAATTTACTCCAATTGCAAGAGTAATTGCAAGAACAGTTGGAAGACCTTCTGGAACTGCCGCAACAAAAAGAGATATTGCAGATATGAACATATCTACAAAATCTTGACCACTAAGAAGACCGACCACAAAGAAGATTACTGCCAAAAACATTGCAATTCTTGCAACTTTATCGCCGATGTCATTTAGATTTTTAGCAAGTGGAGTTGGTACTGATTTCACTTCAGATAAACGTTGTGCGATTTTACCAAACTCAGTTTTTTTTGCAGTTGCAAACACAATTGCAGTTGCATCTCCTTTTACAATTAAAGTACCTGCATATAAGATATTTCTACGACTTGCAAGAGGAGTTTTTTTAGTAAGAGTACAAGAAATTTTATTTACTGCATGAGATTCCCCACTAAGAGTTGATTGATCTACTTGAACTTGAGTACCATCAATTAATCTGCAATCGGCAGGAATTAAATCCCCGGAGGACAATAAAATTATATCCCCAGGAACTATGTGAGAAGCTTGAACCTGGATTTGCTTTGAATCACGCAATACAGTTGCTTTTGGTGCAGAAAGTGCATAAAGAGCATTTAGAGATTGTTCTGCTTTAAATTCTTGTAAAAAACCAAGAAATACGGAGATAAGAGCTGCAATAAAAATCCCAGTTCCATCTATATTATGACCAACAAAAAAAGCAAGTATAGATGAAAAAAGCAAAAGAACAGTGAGTGAATTAAATTGTCTGAAAAAAATATTAATCAGACCATCATGTTCGCGAACAAAAATTGTATTTTCCCCGTATTTTTTTAGCAAAGATTCGGCATATACCTGGCTTAGGCCTTTTTTTGAGCTGTTTAGTGCATTAAACATATCACGCTCGCTAATTGCATGGACAGGCGTTTCTACTGATATTTTGCCTAAATCTTGCATAAAAAATTAACATGGATATAGTTTTTAAGTGCAAGTATGAGGAAGTGCTAGGGTGTTGCGTTTTATCTCTGAGCCACCCTTTTTTTGGAAAACAACAATTTTTGCACAAATTCACGAATTGAACTTGACTAAATTTTGCATTTAATTATGCAACGCCCTAAAGTGCAAGAAAAACATTACTGCAAAACGTAGAGTAAGAATCGCACAATAAACAGCACGTGAACAAAAAAGTAAAACAAATAAGCTTAGAAAAAACACCAAAAAACTAATGCAATGTGACTACTGAGTACACAAGATAAAATACTGCATTAACTGCATTATACACGAAAACTACAATTGTGCATTTGCAAATGTATCTGGATCAAGTAAAAGTGGAGAGGGAATTCCGGTAAATATTACAAATGCTTCAAGTGAATCTTTGTGCGTATCTTCCATTCTTGCACCCCAGCAGACATTTACAGAATCAGGAAGTTTTTGCATTAGAAGTTCGCCCGCTTCTGTGGCATCTCCGAGTTTTAATTCAGGGCCACCCATAAAATGTACAAGCGCGCCAGTTGCTTTTGAACAGTCAACTCCAAGTAAGGGATTACCTAAAACTGCATCTGCAATATCTGCAACTTTCATATGCCCATAAGAACGCCCATGCGAAATCATTGCAAGACCACCATCTTGAGTGATTGATCTTAAATCTGCAAAATCAATACTCATTAAAGAAGGACTAAGAATTGTTTTTGAGATACCGCTCACTGCTTTTGAAGCGATATCGTCAGCCATTGCAAAAGCTTCATCTATTGGAACGTTTTGCGCCCAATCTACAAGACGATCGTTTTCTATGAGCACCAATGAATCACAAGCATCAGTAAGTTTTGAAATTCCACGTTGAGCTTTTTTTGTGCGTGAGCGTTCAAGTTTGAATGGAAAATAAACAAACCCCAAAACAAGTGCACCCGCATCCTTTGCGATTTGAGCAATTATTGGAGAGGCTCCGGTTCCAGTCCCTCCACCCATACCTGCAAGTATAAACACTAAATCTGCACCAAAAACTTCTTTTTCTATTAACTGTTTTGATGCAAGTGCAGATTTTTCTCCCATGAGTGGTTCTCCACCTGCGCCCAATCCTTGAGTAACTGATGCGCCC
>CAZHIX010000059.1:0-5754 GCA_964532715.1 Microcaldota archaeon
TTGGAGAGTGTTCAAGTAAAACATGAAACGTTCCTATGTGTTGAACTACACCTTCATCTTCACCTATACGGATATAATCTCCAATTTTAAATGGGCGTTTAGTTAATAGAATGAACCAAACGAGATAAGATAATATAAAATCACGAATTGCAAATGCTATACCAGTTGCACTCAAACCTAAAATTATTGCAATATTTTCTATTGTTACACCTAATTCCCAAAACACGATAACAGTCGTAAAAGAATATACACCAATGGAGTATATCTTTCCAAGCAATATTTTATGTTCGGCATGAACATTTATTGTGAAAAGATTTAGTATTTTATTTGAGGTTAGTTTCAGAAGTAGTGATGCAAAAAGATATGAACTAAGAATCATCCCAAGACTTTCTATTACTTTTGCAAATTCGGCAGGTATATACAAATACCCATATTTGTATGAGAAGATTAAACTAAGCACTATTATGACAAGAACACTGAAATACAAGATCGCCTTATTCACATGACCCATATGAAGCATTTGGACTACATTAATTTTATCTGCCACACCGATTTTATCCATAACTATTGACGCACGCGCTTTACTTAAAAAGATATACTTAGAACAAAAATCCTAATTTTTCTCACGTATCAGATAACTAGCGCATCTACTTTTTTTGTATAAAAATTAGCGACGCTATCCAAAAAATCGGATTGACAATTTAGAACTTTGTTAAAAAATTTCAAATCAGAATCATAACTTTCAAGTAAATAATACTGAGCAATTTTATTTGCAAGGATTATATGCAGATCTGCAAGCCACAAGGTACCAGTATCCGGATGCTTCCTACTTTTTATTAAACTTTTATTTATATGCGAAACTAAAGAGCGATGACAATTACTACACAAAGTTATCGTATTATTTGCAAAATCACCGATTTTCCTTTTTGAAAACATTGGATCGTCAAACAGACTATTTATTGCAATTTGGATATCTTTTTTCATGTGCAAAAAACTACCACTTGGAATTATATGATGGGTTTTGAGTTTTTGCTCATCGTTTTCAAGACAGATTATGCATTCGTTTTTATTAATTGACAAACCGTTTGGATAGGGCAATAAAAGAAGTCCTACATGCTCTTCAAGAGTCATATCTGTATATCTTTGTGCACGTTTTTTATCATTAAAAATTACGTTTTTCTTAAATCTTCTTGCAAGAACATGAGAAATATGCTCCATTCCATCAAGCACGTATTTGATTCTATTGAGTGCATAAACATGAGATGAATCATAACCATTTTTGAAAAAAGAATAAGCATACACACTTGGAACAATATATGAATTCAATCCACAATAAATTTTTAGTTTGCCAAGATTTTTTTTAGTAAGACCAATATTATATGGGTCAAAACCTAGAAGTTTCATTGTTTTTTCACTAATTGGATCAACATCATGAGAAAGAGTTGTTATAAATCCATTTTTGCTTTGATTTGTGAGTATAAGATTATTTCTAAATTTTGCAAGTTTTGCTCTATAATTATCATTTGAAGTTTCAAGTGCAAAAAATGTTGAAAACACCTTTGAACGTATAAGTTTAGGTTCATTGTAAGTTTGAGAAAAATTACGTTTTTCGTGAACTTTGTTTTTTGAAATATATTCATAACCATTTTTTAATTTCATAAATATTCGCCTAATTGCTAAACAAATAATTGATAACACAAAAGCTAAACGTTTAGGATTTATGTGGTAATAATATGTCAAATAAGTTTTATATTGGTTTGTAAGATATTGAATTTAGAAAAAGATAAGTAAAAAACAAGGTGAACACAAAACAAAAAGAAGATAATACAAAAAATGTGAAAAATATGAAAAACGATAAGGCACGCAAACGAAATTTTACTTTTGATATTATAGGAGATATTGCTATATTGCCAAGAGATTTTGGTTTGAACAACAAAGATGAACAGATGGTTATATCAAAAATAATTTCACTTTATAGAACTCGAATTAAATCTATTGCACTTAAAACAGAGAAAATAAGTGGAATGTATAGAGCATCTGTACTTGAAACGATTTGGGGAGAACAACGCACACACACTGTTGCAAAAGAAAATGGATGCTATTTTGAGCTTGATTTGCAAAAAGTCTTTTTCTGCCCACGTCTTTCGTATGAACGACTTAGAATTGCAAAACAGATAAAAAAAGATGAAAATGTACTGGTAATGTTTGCAGGAGTTGGACCATATGCAATAATTGCATCAAAATATTCAAATGCAAAAAATATTGTAGCGATTGAAATAAACCCAGATGCTTTTTTATTCATGCAAAAAAATATTGAAAAAAATAAATGCAACAATATTGAACCCATACTTGCAGATGTGCGAGATGCTTTGCTTGAATTTCGCTTTGAAAATTGGGCAGATAGAATAATTATGCCACATCCATTTTCAGACACTAATTTTTTGGCACTTGCAATACGTGCGCTAAAACCAAATGGAATAATACATTATTACTCATTTGAGAATCGCCACGCAGGAGTAGAAAAAATCTTTGAAGATGCAAAAAAACAAGCATGCAATCTTGCAGACCTTGTTTTACTAAAATCTAAAAAAGTACGCCCGATTTGTCCAAATGTCTATCACTACGTATTAGATATGCAAGTTTTTCATTGTGCTTGCAAACCTCGTAAACACTTTTCGCAGATACCGTAAACATCAAGCTGAAAATGACTTATTTTTATATTTTTTTTATCACATAAAACACTTCCAAAATCAATTGAACTTGCATCGATGTGGCGCATTTTTCCACATATAGTACAAGTGAAATGAGCATCACTTTTTTCTTGAGCAGAATAAATCTTTTTTCTTGAATGACGATATTTTTGCACAACTTCACTCTTTTCGCATTCTTTTAGAAATCTATATACAGTAGCAATCCCCATTTTTGGATATATCTTTTTCACTTTTTGCAAAAGTTGAATTGGTTCAAAAAAACCATCCATCTTGCATATCTGTTCAAGTAAAATCTGTTTTTGTTTTGTTTTTCTTGTTTTGAACATAAAAATCCTTATTGATAATGAAAATCATTAATATTAATAAAGAGTGTTTGAAGTTATATAACTAAACAATTGGTGCATTAGATGAAAACAGATTTGACTCAAGTGAAACCAGGGATATGCCCGACGATAATCAAAATTAATTGCCCTTCGCAGTTTTGCAAACGTTTGCAAGAGTTAGGAGTTTTAGAAAATTCGCCAGTCAGAGTTATAAAAAATGATATAGGGCCAATAGTTCTTTGTGTTTTTGGTTCGCGTATTGCAATTGGAAGAAATGCATGCAAACAAATAGAGGTTGAAATATGATACGCATAGCATTGATTGGAAATCCAAATGTGGGAAAATCCAGTTTATTTAATTCGCTCACAGGTCAAAGACAAAAAGTTGCAAATTGGCCTGGAAAAACTATTGAATGTAAAAGAGGAATTTGCACACTTGGAAATAAAAAATTAGAAGTTCTTGATTTGCCCGGAACGTATAGTTTATGTCCGTTCTCAGATGATGAAACAGAGGTATTAACGGCAGTAGCAAGCAAAGACTACGATGTACTGGTACAAGTTGTTGATGCGTCAAATCTGCAAAGAAATCTTTATCTTACAACTGAGCTTTTAGAAAGAACGGATAAATTGATAGTTGCACTTAACATGAATGATGTGGCAAAGAAGAACGGAATTAGCTTAGATACAAAATGTCTTGAACAAGAATTTGGTATTTCATTTGTGCTTATAGACGCAAGAAAAAAACAGACGCTGATGCCACTTATTGATAAGATAAAACATGAGGTTAACGGACAGAAGGTAGTTAGTCAAGAAGTAAAAACAAACAATAAATGCACTGAAAGCACACAAACAAGGTATCAAAGAATTGCAAAATCCGTAAAAAAAGCAACAGGATGCACTGAAAATAAAACGATTACTGCACAAAAACTTGATAGAGTTTTATTGCACCCGTTTCTTGGTCCATTGATATTTCTTTTAATTATGTTTAGTGTTTTCAATGCGACATATGCGATTTCGGATCCCATAAGCGAAGTTATTGAATCACTATTGTCAATCTTTTCAGATAGTGTTTTACAATTGTGCGAGAGTTTGAATGCACCTGATTGGTTCTCATCACTTATTTCAGACGGAATTTTGGCGGGTATAGGGGCGGTGCTCGTGTTTATTGCACCCATTGCAGTACTAACATTTTTCATGTATTTTCTTGAGGATTGTGGATACTTGGCAAGAGCCGTAGTCGTGCTTGATGCCATACTTAGTAGAATTGGAATAGGCGCAAAGGCATTCATTCCACTTATACTTGGATTTGGATGTAATGTGCCTGCAATACTTGCAACAAAAATAATACGAAATAAAAAAGACCGTATGATTGCGATATTAATAAGTCCGTTTATTTCATGTTCTGCTCGTCTTCCAGTATATATACTGTTTGTAGGAGTGTTCTTTGCAAATGATAAAGCATTAATATTATTTTCACTTTATTTGCTTGGAATATTGATTGCACTCATGACTGCGTTTGCACTAAAAAAAATAATTTTCAAACAAGAGGATTCGGATTTATTGATTGAGATTCCAAAACTCCAAATTCCGTATTTTGAAAATTTAGTATCTGAAATTAGAATGACGCTTATCCATTTTATTAGTCGTGCAACAACTGTGATTCTTGCAGGCTCACTTATAATTTGGCTTCTTGCAAGTTTGCCATATGGAGTTGAATATGGGTCAAAGGATAGTTTCGCAGGTGTTATTGGCGATTTGATTTCACCAATATTTAGCCCGCTTGGGTTTGGTTCGTGGCAAGCATCTTTATCTATTTTGAATGGAGTGATGGCAAAGGAAGTCGTGATAAGTTCACTTGCTACTTCATATTCTGCTCAAGGTTATGAACTTAATGAAGCTATTTTAGAAAATTTCACACCTGCAAGTGCGCTTTCATTCATGGTCTTTGTTTTGTTATATATACCATGCATTGCAGTGATAGGAGCGATTTTAGCACAAACAAAAAGCTTGAAGATAACTGTGCTTAGCACACTTTATACATTTGTGATTGCGTGGATAGTTTCATTTTTAGTGTATAATTTGGCGCTTTTTTTAGGAATGTAAAACTTTGAGGCGAGCATATGCAAGAAATTTTATTTTATGCAGGTGTAGGACTTGTTGCTTCGTTTGTTATTTTTATTATTTACAAAATATTTTTGAAAAAAAACGGGTGTGAGATGAGTTGTGCAAGTTGTCCATATAGAAGTGAATGCAATAAGAGGTAATGAATAAGTAAAAATAGAAAAAAAAGATAGAATTAGAAGAGGTCAGCTTTTACTTACGTATCAGATTTAATTTATACAAGCCCAATCTCATCTTTTATTTTTTTTGTGGCATCAATTGAAATTGCAAAAAACTCATCTAACGATAGACCTACGAATTCTATCTCTTTTATTAGCTGGCGATTGCAATTAGCTGCAAATTTTTTATCTTTGAACTTTTTGTAAAGACCTTTTGAATCCATCGTAGAAATATCTTTTTTTCGCATTAGAGCATATGCATAAATTATACCAGTAAGAGTTTCGGATGCACATAGTGCATGCTGTATTTTTGTTTGTCTATTTTTTTCTTTTAGTGTAGGTATTTGCTCATAGCCATATGCATGAGACTGAATATTTTGTATAAATTCTTCATCAAAACCGTTTTCACTTAGTATTTTTTGTGCTAATATACAATGATTAG
>CAZHIX010000060.1:0-5612 GCA_964532715.1 Microcaldota archaeon
ATCACTGTGTTTATACATCTTGTAGCCACCAAGATGTAATTTTCCAGCATAATTTGTTATGAATTCATCAATTTCTTTTTTTCTCTGATCATCTTGATCGTATTTATGCAAAGCTTCGCTTACCACTTTTGATAAAGAGCCTTTTTTGCCACCATACTTTCTTTTTGCAAGACGACGCATAATCTGCTCTGTTTGCTTATCCAATGCAATAATTACGTTTCCCATTAAATATCCCATATATATACACCGCAAAGAAATATATATAACTTTCTAAAGCACGAATGAGGTTAAATAAAAACAAATAGAAAACAATCAAAAAACAAATAAAAAACACAAAAGTAGAGCCTAGAAATTATTCAGAGGTTTATCTTGCAAATGATTTGAAACTTCAGCTCTGTTTTCGCAAACCACAGTTTCAGATATTTTTGATATCTCAACTGCACACTCCGATTGATTTTGAGCCATAGCCACCATAGGTTTTGCAAGCGCAGACTCACAAACTATTTCGTTTGCAATAGGTTTAATCTGTGCAACTTCACTTTCAACCATTTTATGTTCAAGATCAATATCTGATTGAACCGCCTGCATCGGTTGTGAAATTTGTAGAAGTAAACCCTGAGGAGTTTGCACAAAAGACACTTCCCCGCCTGCACTTATGCTTAGTTTTTCCCTAATTACTTTTGGGATATTTACACTTCCATTTTTTGATATTTTAACCATTCAAACCACCTTGAAATAAAAAACGTGCACAACAACTAAGTGTGTTTGTAGAGGGGTAATTTCCCATCAAAATAAAAAAATGTGATTGAAGTATAAGCAGTTATATATGAGTCTATAAATATTTATAATTGAAAATATAAAATGGTTGATTAAATGCCTATAATATATGAGAATGGACAGGTCGTTATTCCAAAACATCTGCGAGAATCGCTTAATCTCACTCCAGGTACACATGTTCAATTCATAGTTGAAAATGATTGCTTAAAGATTCGTTCAGAAAAAGATACGATGGTTGAATTTGAGCGACTTTGTTTGCAAGGTTCGCATACACAAAAAGAAACAGAACAACTGATAAAAAAAATTGAAGAAAAACAAAAAAAGGAGATTTTGAATGTTCCTTGACGCAAATATATTCATATGCCTTTGATTTAAAAGAAGGTGATAAAAAAATTGCATGTCAAAAGCTATTGCGCTCAATTATTTTGGGAACAACAAACGCACACACAAGCGTTCTTGTTCTAAACAAGGTTCATTATTTTTTTCTAAATTCTCAAAATGCAAAACGAGCGAATGCCATTATAAAGAACATTTTAACATATAGAAATCTAACAATTCTTCCAATTGATAAAGAACTTTTTTTCTTGGTTGCACAATACACTCAAGATGGACTTCAGACTACAGATGCATTTCATGTAGCATCTATGAAGCTCAATTCAATTGCAACTATATGCTCATACGATAAGGGTTTTGATTCTATAAAAACAATTAAACGTCAAGTTTCAAAATGAAACTACATATTCAAAACAGAACTGCAAAATAGACGCGATTTATACGATGTAAAAAACCAATTTTCAAATTCATGATTAAGAGTGTATCTTGATCTAAACCGTGAATTTGAAGAGCATAACGTTTATTTATCAAACGAACTTGCGCAAACCTAATCTCTTTTTCCCTCGCCTGCAAATGAGGATTTGAAAAATCCTGCTATAAACCCAAGCGCGCCACCGATAGCAGTGAGATTTGGCTCAATTATCCCAAACGAGCTAAAACCATCTATTACGATCTGGCCAAGAACTGGCGTGTGTTGCAAAATGAAGCCTGTGATTGCACCCATTAGCGCACCGAAAATAGCGAACAGAAATATCGCAAATATACTTACAATCGCGACTACTACTCCCACAACAGATGCGGTTAAACCGACTGCAAATGCCTTTAGAAACGACTTGAACATGCAAAACACCAGATATAAAATAGCACGTGATTTATTTAAGACTTTTGCAAATGAAAATCAATCAAGATACTAAATCTATAGATTTGTGTATAGTCTGCACGATACACATTCAAAACCACAATAAGTCTATTCGCAAATCAGTTTGATTGTCTTTTCTATTACATCCTGTGTTTTTTTCTTTTTGAGAATTGCTAATTTCTTAACAAGTGAATTTTTAGAATATCTTGAGATCACATCAAACCTGATAGCAGAATCATCAATCATGTGATTTTTTTCAAAATCATTTACTTTATCAAGAACAAACGAATATTTGTGATCTAAATCAGTAGTTAGATGAACACAAATAACTTCATTATTGAAAGAATTATAGCCATTATTTGATATAATTAAAACAGGGCGTGCCTTCACATCTTCTCTATCCAACCTATCTTTAGCATGTACTGCAAGCCATATATCTGAGCGATGAAAATCATCCATAATATCACTTTATGTATTTATTCCAAACTTTGTCTTCTTTTGGATCGTTCCAAATATCTTGATTTGCATTCTGTGCCACAAATTGTTTTATTTTCTCATTTTCAATTATATTTCTTTTTTCTCGCTCATCAAACTCTCTAATGGCCATTCTGAGAATTTCTACTTTTGAACCTGCATAACCCTTGGAGATATACTTGTGAATTATCTCTTCATAATAAGCACCTAAATTGACATTTACCATTTTAATACACCAATTACTAATGTATATTAAATGATTATTAAATGTATTTAATTTATTCATCATAGAATCACATTCAAAGTCAAATATATGATAAAATACGTTATTATATAGACTAGAATAGAATGCACGATAATATCTGGATTGTCAAGGAGATGGTTTCCCCTCAAAAACATAGTCCAGACAACACATACGCTTGAGACAATTGAAAATACGATGGGAAAACACCTCTTAGAAAACATTTATTTTCATACAATTAGTGCTAATTAGTAGTAAAACAACCAAATATGAAAAAGATATTCAAAAGATATGTTAATAATATTCATCTTATATTAGTTAGATAAGGTGGTAACGATGATGATGAGCCTAAGACTTGATAACTTTACAAAACAAATAGTTGAACAACTTGTACACACAGGTGTAGCTCCAGATAGAAATGAAGCGATAAGAATGATGATTCGCCATTACAATGAACACTTTAGCATAAAGCCAGTAAATGAGTTTATGCAGGATCAGATGGCAATAACAAAAATGCAAAAAATAGACGCGCAGATAGCTGGAGGCAAAAGAAAAGTTTTGAGTGAAAAAGAAGTTTTGAAGAAATATCCATATTTAAAAGATGATTAAATATGTTCGAATTAGAATTTGATGAGAAATGGGATGAGTACTTTCTTTCACTTGACAAATCTATTCAGATTCGCATATATAAAAAAATAAAACAAATAAAACACGGGTTGTCTTCAAAACATATGCAAAAAGGATTGCCATATTTCAAAGAGAATGTGGGTCAGTATAGAATTACATACGTAGAATTCAGTGAAACTAAAATAAGAAGACTCTATTTTGTAGGCACGCACAAAGAATACGAGAAATGGATAAACGAGCAAATGTCTGATTGATAAAAATTTTAGTCGTTAACATAATTCTGATGGGAAAACACCCCTCTAAAAAAACATTTTGTGATTGCGCGCGCATTTAAATCATGAATAATCAAAGATTGCAAGCACTAACATCTCAAGCCGGTTACGACATAGAATCCATAAATCCAAAAAAGATTAGAGCACTTGGGCAGGCAACTGCATACGACGTTTGCGCATCTACTGCATCTAACAGAGTTTCAAATTCAAGTTCGATTGGAGTCGTGCTAAAAAGTGGAATATGCCATGCATTCACTCCAGATGGAAGATGTGTTTCACTTTTCAAAACGTTATACACAAACGCATGCACACACGCATGTAAATATTGCCCAAACGCAACTACATGCAAAAAAGCAAAAGCCATATACAAATATGTGCCTGAAGAATTGGCAAAAATTACCATTGAATTATACAAATCTAATTACATTGAAGGACTCTTTTTATCATCAGGCGTCGCAAAAAATGAAGAATATACAATGCAAGAGATGTTAGACTCCGTTAGGATTCTAAGACAAAAGTACAAATTTGGTGGATATATACATCTAAAGATTTTACCCGGAGCACAAAAAGAACACATAAAACAAGCAGTAGAACTTGCAGATAGAGTAAGTATCAATATTGAGGCTCCATCAAAATCAAGAATGAGTGAAATGAGTGATACAAAAGATTACAAAAACGACATATTACAGCGTCAAAAATATATTCGTGACGAAGTCAAAAAAGCATGTTTCGGCGCAGGACATACAACTCAAATGATTATAGGCTCGGTTCAAGAACCAGATAAAGAAATTTTCTCAAGCATGATTTATGAATACACAAATATGAACACAAAACGCGTTTATTATTCTGCGTTCAATCCAGTTTGTGCTACACTATTTGAGAAGAATCCTGCTCAAGCACTGTGGCGTGAAAACAGACTTTATCAGATGGATTGGTTATATAGAGTTTATGGATTTAGACCAAAAATTCTAAAAAACGCATTTAACGATGATGGAAATTTAGCAAACAAAGATCCTAAAATAGAGATTGCAAAATATTTTTTGGATTCGCCAATTGATCCACAGAATGCAACTAAAGATGAATTATTGTCAATTCCAGGAATTGGGATAAAAAGTGCGCAAAGAATACTTGAAGCGCGAAAATATCAAGTTTTAGATACGCGACAAAAAATTGCTAATTTGGGAGTTGTACTAAAAAGAGCTTTACCATACTTGAAGATAAATGGTTTTTTTCAAACAAGTATTGTAAAGTGGTCTTGATTTGTGAGGTGGTTTTGATGGACTATAATGAATATCTGCACGCCCACAAAGATTGCACTCAAAAAGATTTAGATTATATGAAATCAAAGGGTATTCTCAAAATTGAAAATTCGTGTGAGAAATACGATAAGAAAATAAGAAGTATGATAAGACAAGTTCAAGGTGAAATTCACAGAATGCACGCATTTATTCGCCTTGAACAAAGCAATAATATATTGCATGCATACGCAAAATTTGAACATGATGTGGGTTTAGAAGTAGCAAAAAAACTTGCGCGAAGAACACCAGATATGATTATCATTTTAGGAGATGAAAATAGAAGCTATAAAGCAGTGTATACTGATTCAAAATATTATGCTCAAAAATTAGCCGACTACAAAACTACTCTCAAAAATTTTGGGATAGAAAAAACTGATGGCCAGATAAAAAAGTTGTGGGAGAATTATTATTGGTCGCAGTATGCAAAAAGTAGAACTAATCTAAAACTATTTAGAAAACATGTTCCAAAAAAGATTTTTGAGAATACAGAGTGCGAACTTAGTAGGTGTGAGGATAAGGTTTTGCAAACAAGACAAACAAAACTGACCTAAGCGCACAAAAAAATTTGATTTGGAATTGTATGAATATGTTTTAGATTACCAGATTAGAGATGAAATGCTAAGCATTCGTAACTAACAATAGAAAACCAATTGCAATCTGCACAAAATAAGATTACAAACTTAACTTCGCCACTTGACCAAAGCTAACACTAATCAAACCAATTTTCATTA
>CAZHIX010000061.1:0-5383 GCA_964532715.1 Microcaldota archaeon
GATGAGATTTATGATGACTAAGCCTCTTGTAGATAGTAATATCTTGGTATATTTTTCTCAGCAAAAGGAAGAGGACAAACATACGATCTGTGCAAAAAGAATAAAGGAACTTGTAGAAAATGACGAGATGTGTATTAGTGTACAAAATTTAGCAGAATTTTCAAGAGTCATAACTGAAAAATCTAAAAAGAAAAGAAGTTCAGATGAAGCCAATGAATTTGTTGAGAGATTCTCTAAATTTTCACATGTGATTACTTACGCTTCGTCAACCATTATTCTTGCAAATAAAATAGCAAAAGAAAACAAATTACATTTTTTTGATGCTCTGCTTGTTGCAACAATGAAAGAAAATTCAATCAATCACGTATTAACTGAAAACACTGACGATTTCAATAAAATCTCAGGTATAAGAGCAATAAATCCTTTTGAAAAATAGATTATGCACTTAAAGTTAGTTTTGAAGTGCAAAATCAATATATCCATTATACGGATCCAATTTGACAAGCCTAACCTTAACCATATCTCCTACTCTTATCTTGTGAGGACCATTTATTATTTTTCCTTCAACTGGGGGATCTATCAATCTTGCATATTCTCCTTTAGATGATGCGCCTGTCACTATTGCATCAAAAGTTTTTGCTAAATCTTTTGAGAGTAAAACGGCGCCCTGAGCTTTTATTACAAATCGCTCTACTTTCTTTGCCGCGTGCTCAAACTCAGTGCACCTATTTGCAAGCGCATGTAAATCTTCTTTACTGTATGGAGTTTTTGTGCCGCCCAACAATGATTTTATGAGTCTTTGAATTATGAGGTCTGGGTATCGCCTGTTTGGAGCTGTTGAATGAGTATAACTTGTAATTGCCATGCAGAAATGTCCTATGGGAGCTTTCTTATCATATACGACATATTCTCCAGGTCCCAAAAGTTTTACGATTGTAAGTGATAAATCCGAAAATGTTTTTGGATTTTTTTCTCGTTCTATGTTTAAGAATTCGGATAAGGCTTTGGCATCTGGTTTTTGTGGCAGTTTAAATTGATGTTTATTTGCAAAATCAACTATTTCATCCCAGTATTTTGGTCGTTTTACTACTCGCTGAATTGTTGGGCGTCCGCTTTTCTCAAGCATCTGTGACATTACTGAATTTGCTCCAATCATGAAATTTTCAATTATGTGTTTTGCAGGATCATCCTCAACTATGAACAAACCTAAGACCGTATTATTTTCCACTACTGCTCTTGTGTGAAGTGTTTCAAGCTCTAATGCACCTTGCTCCGCTCTGAATTTGCCTAATCTTTTGGATGCTTCATGTTGTAGAAGTATTTGTTTTTTTAGCTCATCACTTGATTCTATATCTTCGGGTATCGGTCCCTTATTTTCAAGCCATGCACCCACTTGTTCATAAACTAATTTGGCTTTGTTTCTTACAATCGCTCTGTATATCTTTTTAGGTTTGACTTGTCCATTTGGCAAAACTGTGAATTCTGTTACTATTGCCAACCGATCGTGATTTACTGGTAGGGAAGTTAAATCTTTTGAAAGATTATCTGGAAGCATGGGATAAATCTGGACCCCAGTATAAACCGAAGTAGTATTCTTTTGAGCGTGCAAATCTAATAGCGAATCTTTTGGAACGTATGAATCCACATCTGCAATTGCCACTTTTATGTGAATTAAACCTTTTTCTTGTTCACAATATTCAATTTGATCCAAATCTTGTGTGTCTATATTGTCTATTGATGACCATAAGAGATGTGTTAAATCTACTAATCCTTTTGTTTGTATTACTTTGTCATCTAATTTGTCTGATTTTTTAAGAACTTGATTTGGAAAATCTGGAGTAAAACCGTACTTTAGCATGGCGGTTCTTGCAATATCTATGAGGTCAACTTCTTTGTTTTTTGTTCTGTTTGTGTATTTTGAATAGTTTTCTTTTTTTGCATATCTTGAGAAACTTCTCTGCTTTCTGTAAGTCTGATCTGAAAATTCACTTCTTGGTTTGTAGTCATCTCTGGATTTTGAGTGATGTCTATTTGGTCTGTTTTTTGAGTAACTCCTGTCTTGCGAATAAGGACTTGCGTGATTTGCTGTGCGGTTTTGTGCATATAATTTTTGCGCGCGTGGTTTGAATCCAAAGCTTCTTGGTCTGTCTTGAGAGTTATCATCGTCGTGTCTATTTTCTAAATATTCTTCTTTTGATCTGTAGTCTGAATGTTTTTTATATTTTGATTTTTGTAGGCTTGCAAATTTTGGTCGTGCTCTGTTTTTTGGTTTAAAACCCGTATCGTCTTTAGAATAATCCGTGCGATTTTGTTGATTTCTTCTAAACGGTTTGTTTTTCTTTTGTCTTTGATGAGGTTTTCTCTTATCCATGTTTGAGATTAGGGTTTTGGGAGTTAAATAAGTGATGGGATATCAAAAGATGCAATCTAAGCATTATTAGAAAACTTTGGATTAAATTATCTGAAACTGAACTTTTGGTTCACCTAAAATTCCATTCAATCCTTTTTAGTCTAGTTATCGCTTCTTTGACTTCTTTCTCAGTGAATTTATTCTTGTAATTAAGCACTGTTTCTACAAGCAGGCGATTTTCTTCGTCTAAATCAGTCTGCTGTTTTGCCACATGAAGAATAGTAGTTATAAGCTCCATTTTTACAGAGTCCTCAAAATATGCAGTTAAACCTGCATTTTCGCACTCTAGCTTAAACGTGTTTATCTCTTTTAATTCACTTTCAGATATTGGGATTTCTTCTTCCAAATTATAGAGCGCGCTGTGCCATAGATCGTAATTGAATACTCCGTGTAGATACCAGTTGTAATGAGTATATGTGACTGTAGTCAAATTCTTCTTGTTAAGAAGATATGCTATTTTCTGAGCTATAATTCTCTTACTTAATGTATTTGATGTAAGGGGATGACCTACAAACTCATGAAAAGCTCTTTTAAATTTTGCAAACTGTTCATCAACCATACATTCTCCCCTACTTCTTTAATTTACTTAAATCTTTACCTTCCATCATTTTGCTTATATTACTGATAGTTTCATCTATTATTGTTATTGTGGGTTCGATTTTATCTAGAATCTTATCATCTAAACCTAGAATGCCTGCTCGCCCATCTAATTCCTCAATATCATTAACCATTGCATAAACGCCATGGATAGACTGGATAAATTCATCATCGCCATCTACAGGGTCTCTTATACTCTGTTCAAGTGCTACATATTGAAGTTTTCTTGTTTCAAATGTGTTTCTACTGTTTTTTAGAAGTTCAATCTTTTTCTTTAGATTTCCCAATTCAAGATGAAGACTTGATAAACGAGCTAGTCTTCTTTTTCCATCTCGCTCTTCAAGATTCTGCTGTATTTTCTCAAGTTTATTTGTGGTTTGAGAGAATTCTCGTCCTGCTCCTTGTAAGGCCCAGACCATTTCAGTCAGTTCATCTTCTCGTATTAATTCAAAATCTTTGAAATCTTCTACTTTGCACCAAGTAGCTTCACTTATGGTTGTGAGTTGTCCATTTATCTGAGTCTCATTATTAATCTTTTCACAAAGTATCAAAACTTCATCTAGCGATTCTGCCACTATAAAAATTTCAATTTCAGCTTTTCCTTTTAGGTTCCTCACAGTACCATTTATTTTGCTTTCTTTTGCAAATTTTTGTATGGCGATTCTGTTGTTCCGACCAAATATTTCGGTTTCGTTGTTTGTCTTTATTGAGAATCTAAAGACCTTTTTTTCCATGTTTGTACAATACAGCTAAATTGTTTAAACAGTTTTTAGGGAGTAGTTTTCCGCTGTTCTAAACGTCATGCTCAAATCTCAATCTCTTTATTTTTTTGTGGCATTATAACGTTTTTGTGCAACATCTCAAAATCTTTTGCGTTTTGTGTGTGAATAGGAATCAAAATTTGAGGATTTATTTCGTTTATTACTTGTTGCAACCCTTGTTTATCTATATGTCCAGAACAATGCGCTATATGAAATTTGATTCCAAAATGTTTCATCCAGTTCATCATGACTTTGGTTTGAACCTCATTTTCTTCTCCTTCCAAAAAGTGTTCTGAGGAAGAATAAATAAAGTCTGAATCTTTTGGTTGAATATAAATCAATTCCATTAGTTTGAAAAAGTTCATGTGCATTAAATATTTTTTTGGATCTTCTTTGATTTGATTATATGTAATCATGTTGGGCATATATGCGCGCTCATAAACCTTGTAGTCTGTTTTGTCAAATATTTTTGATTTTCCTAATCTAAAATAGACTTTTAGATATTTATCATTTTTTGGATCTGGCAAATCATTTATCTTTTCTCTCAAATTTTCAAGAATGTAGGCAAACTTTGTATCTATTACCAATGTTCTTTTACTCTTTTTTGCCACATTGTAAAATGAGAAGAACCTATCTATATTAGACATTGAAAAATAAGCAAAAACAATTCCTTTTGATTCGTTTACGATTTTGTCTATTTTTTGTTCTACTTGCTCTTCTGAGAAATTTTCTTTTACATCACTGCTCATTCTTGTTCCTTCACATAACATGGCATAAGACTTTGAGTCTTTGCACTTTTGTATGAATTCCTTAGTATATTGTGATTTCGGTCCATGAAGTCTAAAGTCGCCAGTATAAATTAGCGATCCTTTAGATGTGTGGATAATAAATCCATAAGACCCCGGAATTGAATGCTCTACATGTATTGGTTCTATAACCAAATGTTTTACTTTGATTTTGTCTGCAGATTTGAAAAGTCTGTAATCATGCGCTCCCATTTTACAGATTGAGGGATAAAGTTTTGCGTATGTATCCAAGATGACTTTTGTTCCATGCCCCATATAAACTGGGATTGTTTCATCTAAGTATGGCAAATGATTTACATGGTCTGAATGGGAATGAGAAATGAAAACTGCATCTATATCTGATTTTTGATATTTTAAATCTGTAAAATGCAAGACCTTTTTTGAATATAATTTTTCTACTTTTGGCATCAAATCAAATTCAAACATTACTTCCAAACCATTCACGTTTCTTGGTTGAAGCCAATCGTAAAAATATTCTTCTCCAAAATCAAATGACTGTCCAAAATCCAAATATATTTTAGCGTCTTTGTCCTCTAAGAGAATCTTGTTTCCGCCAATTTCGTTTACACCGCCATAAAATGTTAGTTTAAGCATAATTTCCATCTCCCAAAAGAAATTGTTCAATTGTTTTAGTTTTTATATTGCTCTGCAAATCTTTTGGTTTTCCTGCGCATATCAATAACATATTTGATTTTGTGGCATTTGCAGCCTTCTTGAGCCCGTCAATTTCTCTTTGCGGAGGTATTCCTTCATCCGCCCAAACTTGTATTGCAAGATTTGTCTGGCCTGTTGTTACTGCGATAAAATCA
>CAZHIX010000062.1:0-1576 GCA_964532715.1 Microcaldota archaeon
AAATTGTTGTTTTCCAAAAAAAGGGTGGCTCAGAGATAAAACGCAACACCCTATATTTTGCATTATAACTAACCTTTTTAACTATATGATCTAAATCATATCTATATTGTCGAGACTAATTCGGTGTTTTAATGCATTCAATATTAAATGACGCAATCAATTTTCTAAAAATTCCGTTTAATCAATTTTTGTTTCTTTTTTTATTAGTAATTGGGCTTAGTGTTTTATTTTTCTTTCCAGAATCAACAGCCGATTATGGTTTCATAGACCAAAATAAAAACGCATCTATAGTGGTTCATTTTTTTTATCATCCCGGTTGTCAGCATTGCAAAGCACAAATGCCTTTTAATGCACAACTTCTTGCAAATTATTCGCAAATAAAATTTGTTTATCACGATACATCTATAGCATCTGAATCAGAACTGTTGATTAAATACTACGATGATTATGGTATTCCTAACGAAAGTATCGGTGTTCCAAGCACTTTTGTCGGTTCCAATTATATAATTGGTTTTGACTCTGCCGATGGGATTGGTGCAAATCTTCGCAATGTCATAGATTTGGAAATCTCAAAACAATTCTCAAACACTTCAAATTCTTCAACAAACACCTCTTTTATATCAAATATGTCGTCCGGTTTTTCATCTACGACTTCATCTATCGATCAACAATCGCATCTTTCAGATATTTCTATAAACCTCCCATTTATCGGAACACTAAAACCTGCCGAATGGTCGCTTCTTGCTCTTGCAGTAGTTTTGGGGCTTATAGATGGTTTCAATCCTTGTGCAATGTGGGTTTTGGTTTATCTTATATCAATCGTGGTGTCATTAAAAGATCGCTCAAGACTTTGGCTAATAGTAGGCTCGTTTGTTCTTGCTTCTGGTGTGCTTTACTTCTTATTCATGACTGCATGGCTTAACGCATTTTTATTTGTCGGATATTTCAGACCCGTAACTATTTTTGTAGGTTTAGTTGCTTTAGGTGGTGGGATTTTATCACTCAAGGATTTCATACAAAATCCAAAAGGAACTCTTGAATGTAAAGTCAGTGATGCAGATGATAAGAAAAAAACAATGAGTACTATAAACAAATTAGTAACTTCTCCCCTTACTTTTGCAACTATTCTTGGAGTAATTGTTCTTGCTTTTACTGTCAATTCAATAGAATTTATATGTTCAGCTGCAATTCCGGCGGTATTTACTCAAGTTCTTTCACTTTCAAGCTTATCTGGTTTAGAATATTATGGTTACATTTTTCTATATGTTCTTTCGTTTATGCTTGATGATTTACTTATATTTGGTCTTGCGGCATTTGCAGTATCTAGCGAATTTGGACAAAAATATGCAGGGTATTGTCATGTTGTAGGCGGGATTATAATGTTCATTTTGGGCATTGTCTTAGTTTTCTTCCCAAGTATGCTTGCGTGAAATATTTGCTTACTAGTAAATTTTTGTTTATTTTCCCATTTCTTGTTATTCTTTTATCATCCGAATGAGGCCAAGTTATGAGTGATCAAAAACACCTAAAAATATATTCGAGTGTTCGTGATTTCTATGAGCAATCTCCTTATCCT
>CAZHIX010000062.1:1586-5212 GCA_964532715.1 Microcaldota archaeon
AAGTCGTTGATTCAAAAAGTCTTCTTGTAAAGAAACACAGTAAGATAATGAACTCAATATTGGCATGTGCAGGTCTAAAAACATCCGATGTTTGTAAACTGAATGTTCTTGATGCAGGTTGTGGAACAGGTGAAAAGTCTGCATGGCTTGCGTTGCATGGTGCAAATGTAGATGCTTTTGACTTTTGTAACCGTTCATTAAATATTGCAAAATCAAATGCAAAAAAACTTAATTTATCTATAAATTATTTCCATCAAGATTTTGAATCATTTATTCCGTCTAAAAAATATGATTTAATAATTGCAATCGGATGTCTTCATCACACATGTAGTCCAAAAGAAAATTTTTTGAAACTAAGCAAAGCTCTTTGTAAAAACGCAAAAATAGTAGTAGGTCTTTATAGCAAATATGGGCGTGTAAGAATTAGAACTTTAAGAAAAATAATATCTCTTTTATCTAAATTAGGAATTGAAACTTCTTCATTATTGCGCATCAATATCAAACAAACAAACGCTCAGAAAAAATCTTTAATATTTGATAGATATTTATGTCCTCACGAATCATATCATGACGTAAATGAAGTTCTTGATTGGTTTAGGATTGCAAATCTATGTGCTATCTCATTTCATCCAAAAATTAATTTTAATTCAAAACTATTTGATTCAAAAATAAGAATTATACTGTCGCAATTAACTTGGTTTGTAAAATCAAACGGTTTCTTTTTTGCAGGTGCGAAAACCCAAGATTTTTAAGTTGAGTCTGTATTTGCAAAACATGCAACTCAAAAAAATAAAAGATGCAGATGATTCTTCTGAGCATATTGCTTATTTTAGTATGGAAATTGGCATAAGTCACAAACTACCAACCTATGCAGGTGGTCTTGGGGTGCTTGCAGGTGATACTCTAAAGTCATTTGCAGATTTACAAATGCCTGTAATAGCATTTACTCTATTTAATCGTAAAGGATATTTTTATCAAAAAATAAGTCCGACTTTTGATCAAAGTGAGCTTGAAACAAAATGGAGGCCTGAAGATTTTTTTGAAAAAATGAATAAGACTGTTTCTGTTCAAATAAATGACCGTACTGTTGAGCTATGTGCTTGGAAACACAATATAAATGGCTGTAGTGGCTTTAAACTTCCAGTTTTTTTTCTTGATTCAAATATAGAAAAAAATAGCAAATATGATCGTTCATTAACTGATTATTTATATGGTGGAGACCGGTACTATCGTCTATGTCAAGAAATAATTTTGGGTGTTGGCGGAGTAAGGATGCTAAACGCACTTGGATATACTAACATACGAAAATATCACATGAACGAAGGTCATGCTGCACTTTTAACTATTGAACTTTTAAGAGAAGAATCAAAGAAAAAAAATTCAGATACTCATAACAGTCTTGAAGCAGTTCGTCAAAAATGTGTATTTACTACACACACTCCTGTGGCCGCAGGTCATGATAAATTTGATATTAATATCTTCAGACAAGTTCTTGGTAATTATGTTCCTGAATTTATAATTGATGGTGCTTTGCAATCAAATCAAGTCAATATGACTCTAATCGGTCTTAATTCAAGTAAATACATAAATGGTGTTGCAAAAAGTCATGGTTGGGTAACACGAAAAATGTTTCCAGAATATGCAATAGATTCAATTACAAATGGTATTCATCCTGCAAGCTGGGCAAGTGCATCATTTTCAAAATTGTTTGACGAATGTATACCCGGTTGGGTAGTTGATCCATATAATCTACGAAACGTTCTAAATATATCCGATAATAAAATTTGGGATGCACATTATGCTCAGAAAAACGCGCTCATAGACTATATAAATGTGCAAGAAAATGCAGATTTTCATCCAGGTCGTTTTACGATTGGTTATGCCAGAAGATTTACGGCTTATAAACGTCCAGATCTAATTTTGTGGGATGTAAACTGGCTTGAATCTCTTGCCGAGCGTGTTGGTGATATCCAACTTGTTTTTGCAGGAAAAGCTCATCCAAGCGACTATGCAGGAAAAGACCTCATAAAAAAGGTAATCTCAATCGCAGGTACTATCAATTCGCATAATTCAAAATTAAAAATTGTATTTTTGAAAAATTACGATATGCAACTTGCAAAAATGATGGTGAGCGGGTGCGATATTTGGCTTAACACTCCAAAACAACCACGTGAAGCTTCTGGTACTTCGGGTATGAAAGCCGCACTAAACGCAGTTCCACAATTCTCAACTCTTGATGGGTGGTGGGTTGAGGGTAATATTGAAGGCATTACTGGTTGGAGTATAGGTAAACCTCCAATCGGTGAAAATCATGATGGTGGAACAACTGATGAACAAGACGCAACTTGCATATATGAAAAACTTGAAAATGACATAATCCCCACATTTTATTCAAATCGTGAGAAATGGATTTCTATAATGAAACACTGTATCGCAATAAATGCAAGTTTTTTCAACACGCATCGCATGGCGCAACAGTATATCACAAATGCGTATATGAAATAGTTGATCTAATCCATACAACCTAGTTCATATTCTTAGGTATCCTATCTAAACTTGTTGTCTTGCCGTTTACTTTTTATTTCTGCAATATCATATTTTATTTACTATCGTATGAAAATACTGTAATCTTGGGATCGTGTGCTAACCTGGTATGCTACAGCGTTCGGGACGCTGTGATCTGAGTTCAAATCTCGGCGGTCCCATATCAGATTTATACTACTCTTTTTTATCCCCTCCTATCATATTTATCAAGAAAAAAACAAATATCGCACCAATAATTGTAATCATAAACGCAAGTTGTGGCTCATTTTTTGCAAATATAATAATGTCTGACAGTATATTTTCCATATCCAAAACTTTCACACGCACATTTTAAATCAATAATGCATACTTTTTTCAATTTGTGCGCACCTTGAAAAGATTATGAAAATAATATCTTGGAATGTAAACGGTCTGCGTGCAATTCTCTCAAAAAACTTCATGCAATTCATAACAGAACAAGAACCAGATATTCTGTGTTTGCAGGAAACAAAAATAAATCATGAGCCTGCTCTAAATTTGCCCCAATATAATATTTACTTCAACTACGCAAATCAAAAAGGATACTCTGGAACTGCAATTTTATCAAAACAAAAGCCAATATCCGTATCTTTTGGTATGGATGAGCCTGTGCATGACCAAGAAGGTAGACTTATTTGTGCAGAATATGATAAATTCATTCTAATTAATGTCTATACTCCAAATGCAGGGAGAGATTTATCAAGACTCAAATATCGTCAAGAATGGGACGCACATTTTCTATCATTTCTAAAGCAAAAGCAAAAACAAAAACCACTAATAATTTGTGGAGATCTAAATGTTGCTCATAAAGAAATAGATATTGCAAGACCAAAACAAAATGAACACAATGCCGGTTTTACAAAAGAAGAACGTAACGGTTTTCAAGCATATATAAATTCAAATTTCATTGATACATTTCGCTACCTACACCCAGATCAAAAAGACCAATATTCATGGTGGTCATACATGTTCAATGCCCGTGCAAAAAACATTGGTTGGAGAATAGATTATTTTCTAACAAGCCAAAAACTAAAAGATAATATAAAAACAGCTCAAATTCTTGC
>CAZHIX010000063.1:0-5171 GCA_964532715.1 Microcaldota archaeon
CCAGCAGTAATTCGCCCAGGAAACTATAAAAAAGAAAACCATGAGGAATTCGAAAGAATCCTTACATGGAATGATGATTTGGTGGATGGAAAAAAATATATAAAAAATAATTATTGCATGCCATTTAAAGAAAATGAAGAAATAATAATTCCACAAGTTGAATTTTCGGATAGAAAACTTATGTGTATGGTATCTGCAAACAAATATTCGCAATATCCAGGACAACTTTACACAGAAAGAGTAAACGCTGTAAGATTCATGGAAAAAAACCACTCAAATGAATTTGATTTGTATGGACAATGGTGGGACTTGCCAGTTATACACTCAAAAATTGCAGAAAAATATTATTTGAACAATATTGCAAAAGGAATGAGTAAATTGCATAAATATATGCCAACAAGATTTTTTCCAAGCTGGCAATATCGAACATACAGAGGTTCGATAAAAAACAAAAAAGATGTCGTGAGTAAGTATAAATTTTGTATATGCTATGAAAATCAATTAGATGCACCAGGATACATTAGTGAAAAAATACTGGATGCGTTTTTGGCAGGGTGCGTACCAATATACTTAGGAGCAAACAATATAGAGGAATATATTCCTAAAGAGTGTTTTATTGATAAGAGAAAATACGCCACTTACGAAGAGTTGTATGAGTATATTGTAACTGTTGATGAAAAAGAATTTGAAAGATATATTAAAGCGATCAGACTTTTTCTAAATAGTCAGAAATCGGCTCAATTTAAGATAAATAAATTCGTAGAAAACTTCTGCAAAATCACTATAGAAGAATAGAACCTTCATAGATATGACCAATAACGAAGGTTTTACAAAAAAAATAGATGAAACAAAGATAACAACATAAAAGCAAACGAATATAATTCATAAAACATAAAATAGAATTATGAAAACCGCACTAATTACAGGAATAACCGGACAAGATGGCTCATATTTAGCAGAACAACTTTTGCAAAAAGGATATGAAGTTCATGGGATCATAAGGCGTGCGTCTACATTTAACACAACTAGAATAGACGATTTATACTTAGATCCACATGAAAAGAAAGCAAGACTCTTTTTACATTATGGAGATTTGTCGGACAGTTCATCCATATCTAACATAATAAACGAGATTGAACCCGATGAAGTATATCATCTAGGCGCACAATCACACGTTAGAGTATCATTTGATATTCCAGAATACACATCAGACATTACTGCACTTGGAACAATTAGAATACTTGAAGCCATAAGAAGAGCAAAAAAACAGATTAAATTCTATCAAGCATCCTCTTCAGAGATGTTTGGTGCAAGTCCACCACCTCAAAATGAGAAAACTGTTTTTCATCCACGCTCACCTTATGCTTGCTCAAAAGTATATGCATATCATATGACAATTAACTATAGAGAAAGTTATGGCATGTTTGCATCTAATGGCATATTATTTAATCATGAATCCCCACGCAGAGGAGAAACATTTGTAACAAGAAAGATTACAAGAGGGATTGCACGAATACTTGCAAAAAAAGAGAAATATCTGTATCTTGGTAATCTTGATGCAAAAAGAGATTGGGGATATGCTCCAGAGTATACTGAAGGGATGTATAGGATACTGCAACATTCAAAACCAGATGATTTTGTGCTTGCAACAGGACAAAGTAACTCAGTAAAAGAATTTGTAATTGAATGTTTTGAATTGGCAAGGTTAAACTGGCAGGAGTACGTGAAAATAGATAAAAAATATTTTAGACCCGCAGAGGTTGAGAACTTGATTGGAGACTACTCTAAAGCAAAGAAAGAGCTAAGATGGGAACCAAAAGTAAAATTCAAAGAGCTTGCTAAGATTATGCTAGATGCAGATATGAAAGCAGAAGGACTTGAAGGGTTGAGAGTAGATTGAAATGGATTTGAAAGACAAAAGAGTTTTAGTTACAGGAGGAGCAGGGTTTCTTGGAAAAAATGTTGTTGAACTGCTAAAAAAAGAAGACGTGGCAGAGATTACATCTCCCAGAAGCAAAGATTATGATCTTGTTAAACACGAAGATGTTGTGAGACTGCTTAATGATAACCGACCGAATGTAGTGATACACTTGGCCGCAGTTGTTGGAGGAATTGGGGCAAATATGCAAAATCCTGCAAAATATTTTTATGATAATCTTATGATGGGAGTCCAATTGATCCATGAGAGTTATAAGCAAAAAGTTGAAAAATTTGTAGCTATAGGAACGATTTGCGCATATCCAAAATATACTCCAGTTCCATTTAAAGAAGAAAACTTATGGGGGGGATATCCAGAAGAGACGAATGCTCCATATGGGCTTGCAAAAAAAATGTTGCTTGTTCAATCTCAAGCATATAGAAAACAATACAGATTTAATTCTATTTACTTACTTCCAGTTAACTTATACGGACCAGGAGATAATTTTGATTTACAAACTAGCCATGTTATTCCAGCAATGATTAGAAAGTTTGTGGAAGCAAAAGACGATAGAAAAGATTCAGTTACACTTTGGGGGGATGGTAGCCCGTCTAGAGAATTTTTATATGTTGAAGATGCTGCCAGAGCAATTCTTATGGCTACCAAGAATTATGAAAAATCAGAACCAGTAAACTTAGGGGCGGGACATGAGATTACAATTAGAAATTTGGCAGAAGAAATACGCAACGTAGTTGGATTTGACGGAAAAATAATTTGGGACACGACAAAACCAAACGGACAGCCTAGAAGATGCTTAGATGTTAGTAGAGCTAAACAGGAATTTGGATTTGAGGCAAAAGTTGAATTTAAAGATGGATTGGAACGCACTTATGAGTGGTTTGTGAAAAGACATAAGATTTGATTATTGAAAATGAAATAGTTATGCATTGATGACGTAGATTTCTGAAAAGAAAAGGTGATGAAAAGATTGCAAAATTAGGGGTGTCGTGCATAATAATTCTCATACCACTCAAACGTCATCTTCAAACAATTGTCAATCGCTATTTTTGGTCTCCAGCCAAGAAGCTCTTTTGCTTTTGTGGCATCAAGTTTGAGAAGTTGTGTTTCGTGCTTTGAATTGTCTTTGACTACTTCATATTTTACCCCAGAACGTTTTACGATTTGCTCAACAGTTATGAAATTTTGCGCATCTGGAGCAAAATTAAATGCACATGCAAGCTCTTCTTTTTGCTCATAGAGACCTTTTGCTAAAAGCATGTAACCATTGAGCGGATCCAAAACATGTTGCCATGGACGAACTGAGTTTGGATTTCTAATTGTAAGTGTTTTGTTTTGTTGCTTTGAGCGAATTATATCTGGAATTAGTCTATCTTTTGACCAATCTCCGCCACCAATAACATTTCCTGCACGCGCAGAAGCAATTAATGCACAATTTGGATTTATTTTTTTATTTAAAAATGATTTTCTATATGAATCTACAACCAACTCGGCACAGGCTTTTGATGAAGAGTATGGGTCATGACCACCCAATCTATCGGATTCCTTGAATGCTACATCTAAATTTTTGTTTTCATATACTTTATCAGTAGTGATTACAACCACAGATTTTACAGATGGACAATTTCGTATAGCCTCTAAAACATTTGCAGTACCCATAACATTTGTTTCAAAAGTATATAGTGGATCATCATAGCTATCTCGCACGAGAGGTTGTGCGGCCATGTGAAATACAATTTGCACAGAAGTATTTTGTATAAAATTAGATAGAGTTTCGTAGTCGCGAATATCTGAAATTTTTTCTGCACTAAGTTTAGATTTGAGTTTTAGTATAGAGTAAAGATTTGGATTAGTATTTGGAGCAAGCGAATAACCATAGACGTTTGCACCCATATTGATTAAAAGTTGTGAAAGCCACGCACCCTTAAACCCAGTGTGCCCAGTGATAAGAACACGCTTTTGATTGAAAAAAGATTGGAGTTTGGGCTCAATTATACTGTCCATTTGTTCATACCTTCCATTTAGCATTGCCAGAATCCCACATTTTGTTTAAATCTAAAAAGTCCTTGTGAGTATCCATCATATGCCAAAAACCATTGTGTTTGTATATTGAGAGTTGCCCTTCATCTGCAAGAGAAGAGAGTGGTTCTTGCTCAAGAATGCAAGAGTCGTCTTCACTTAATTTTGAGAAGATGCTTTTTGAGAAAACATAAAAGCCACCATTTACATACTCGTCCATGATTGGTTTTTCTTTGAATTTTTTTACTTTATTTCCCTCAATTTCTAAAAGACCAAATCTTGCAGGTGGCTTTACCCCACTAAGAGTTGCGATAGTGTTTTGTTCAAGATGAAAACTTACTAATGAATTTATATTTATATCAGAGACCCCATCACCATAAGTAAGAAGAAAATGTGAAGTTTTTACATATTTTTCTATTTTTTTCACACGTGCACCAGTTTGCGCCTCAAGACCAGTATTTGCAAATGTGATTTCCCAATCATATTTTTTTGAACCATTGTGATGCACCATATCTTTTGAGCGGTCTGCAAGATTTAGAGTGACATCATTGTCCATTAAATCCATTGAATGAAAATATTCACGAATTACATCTCCCTTGTAGCCAAGTGCAAGAATGAATTTTTTGAACCCATATTTTGAATATGTTTTCATTATGTGAATTAGAATTGGTAGTCCGCCAATTTCAACCATAGGTTTTGGCTTATATTCAGTTTCTTCGCGCAAACGAGTGCCTTTACCACCGCAAAGGATTACGACAGGACAGTCCTTGAGATTTTCCATAACATTATTCATAATTGAAACCTTTTATTGATTGTTAATGGGCGTTAGTTATTTTATATGTGAATTAGTGTATTTAAATATTGGCATAAGTATAAAATTTATATTAGATAAAAACAGACATGGAGAAACCTAAGGTAAGCGTGATTATTCCATCGCGAAATAAAGCAAGTGTCATATTGGAGACATTACAAAGCGTAGTGAACCAAACCGAGAGAAATATTGAAGTTTTTATTATAGATAATAATTCAAAAGACCAAACTAGAGAAATTATAAAAAAATTCATAAGAAATGATCCGCGTTTTTCACTCATTGAAAATAATGGAGATGAAGGACTTATTTATAGTTTGAATCTTGGACTTTCTAAATCAAGGGGAGATTACATTGCAGTTTTACATTGCGATGATGTATGGCAAGAGAATTTTTTAGAAAGTTCTA
>CAZHIX010000064.1:0-4926 GCA_964532715.1 Microcaldota archaeon
CCCGCTTGAATGAGTTCTGATTTTCCCATTTGTTTTAATTGTTCGTTTTCAAAAAAATGTCCAGCAAAATAAATCACAGCGACAAAAAGCACGATAATAGCACAGGCCAAAAAAATTATTTGACTATAAGATGAAAACCAATTTGTAGCAAAAGTATTGGACTGTTTTGTAAGGCCTGTAGTTAAATTTTTTGCACCAAGCTCATCATCTCCTACCAATTGCTGTGCCAAAACGATTTGTAAACAAATTAAAAGTGCAAATATAATTAACTTGAATTTACTCATACACCTAAACCTCTAAGTCCTTTATACAAGGCCATAGTCATAGTTACTGTTGCTATTAGCACAATGTTTGGAATCAAAATAGCTATCACTGAAACAAATCCTATCTTTAAGAATGCATCACCAACAATTGAACTTTTTGCCAAAGAAAAGTTTTCAAATGGATTTTGTTCACTTCCACCCATCATTTCGGTTGTCCCCTGCACCGCACCAAGTGTTAGTATATACATTAGTGGAAATACAAAATAGATTGAAAATGAAATTGCGACCAAAATGTTTCCGACATCACGAGTTGCAAAAATTAATCTAAACAAAAGTGCAGAGGGTAAAATTACTCCAACGACTCCGGGTAAAACAAGTTCCAAAAAAAATCTTTGCATCTCAATCATCATTGCAAGTGGCAGATATAAATCTATGAGCAGTTCTTTGTGTGCAGAAAATGCTCTCACATTTGCACGATATGCAAGTCCGCCACCCTCGTGTATTGGATCAGACCAATATGCATAAAACATAGAGTTGAATTGATCTTTAACTGAACTTTGTAAAAGTTCTTTTGCAACGCTTATTCCGAAATTATCAGATATTTTTTTTATACCAAGTGTAGCATATTCAATAGGATTTTCATTTGGACCGATACCTGAGATTTTTGTGGATAATTCGCATGAACCGATAAATGCGCCAAGCACCACAAAAATAAGCGCAATTGAGATTGCAAAATTTGCACCCTCAATTTTTGCCCAGGTCAAAAGTTTTTGATCATTTATACTCCTACCTACCATATAGCTAAGAACGATTATAGCAATCACAAATGCGATTGCATAGGGAAGAAAATTGGAATTACCAATAGCTAAACCATTTGTATTTTCTATACTTGTTTCCCCAAATGCAAGCCAGTCAAATAATTGCCCACTACACGTGGCACAATACAAATAGGAGCAAAAGAGTACAACAGATAAAAGTGTTCTAAAAAGTTTCATATCAATCTACCAACACCATATATCTGTCCTTCTGCACCTAATGCTTCAGAAAAGTTTTTTGCAAGCACAAATGTAGTAGCAATTTGAACGATTATCATGAATAAAGATGCAACATGAACTTCAACAATTGCGGGCAATTGCTCTTGCAATACTTTGTTAAATATTTTTTGAGCCTCGTCTGCAGTAAGTACAAGATCGTTGTTTGATAGTGGAAGAATTTGAATTGTTGGAAAACCATAGTTGAGTCCAAAATACCATATTTGTTGCATTATATTGTACAATGACGCATAACACCCAGCAAAAAAAGGACCAGAAAATATACAAATCCCAGCAGTAATTATTGCAGGACCAACAATATCGTTTACTGTATATACACCCTGCATTACCTCAGAGCAAATCATACCTGATAGTGGGGGATTTCCTGGATCGCCCACCCAGCCACCGATGTGCTTACCATTTTTCACATAAGCAGGCATCATGTCATCTGCATATTGTGTAGTATAAAGCACAGAAACAGGAAAAACAAAATGCACCGCCAAAGATATCCCAATCATCAATCCAGCTACTTTTCTAAAGGGAGGTAGGAATCTAAGAATAAAACCTAAAGGCAACAAAAGTGTTCCGATAAAGGATAAAAATACATATAGTGTTTTTACTGCTTTTACTAAAAATAAATTTAGCATTACAGTATCAAGCCCACTAAAAAGTTGCATTTGTAAAGGACCGAAACCTGAAGTTGGACTATCAGAAAACATAGGAGAAGCATAAGGAACAGGCAGATGAATATTGTAATAATAAGACATGTATTTTGAAAGCGAATACGTTGACTCGGTTAGCGAGTTTATAGACTCTTCAATTGGTTTTTCTATTTTTTGATCAATTTTTGAAATAGTGCTTTTCCAAACCGTATTTACTCCATGAGTTACACCCGGATCTGGCTGACCCAACAAAGCATTGTAAAAGGCTTCAGTGTAAAAAGAAGCAACTAAAACTGCAATAAGCAATGCAACAATTACTTCCCCAAGTTCAATTTTTGCATATGCTTTGATTTTTTCATTTGTAAGAAAATAACCAACCATATATGAGAGAGCCACGTAAAGTATGCCTAAGCTCACGCCTATTAGAATAGCACCTTCATATTGCATACCCACAAGCGATTCCAAATATCCCATATATTATCAAGCTCACAATTGCAAATAATTTATTTATATTCATTTGGACTTTTTTTGCAAATTATCATTTGCTTGCTCCAAAATCTTTTTTGCCTCATCTACACTATGACATGAACTTAACCTGCTTGATGCGTCTAAATAATTTGATAGGGTTCCAAGTGATGAGTATTTACTAATTGGATCATCAGAATTACCATACATTTTTCTTGATTCGTCTATATTCTTCTCAAACGATTTAAGTTGGTTTTTAAATTCTTTATCATCTGAAAATTGCGAATTGTATTTTAGTTCATTCATTTCAATTTGCATATTAATTGAATTGTACGATGTGTCCAATTGGGACCCTGATAGGTCGTGTTTTAATGTTTGCAAGTCATCGATTTTATTAGAAACATCTTTGCCTGATTTTAAGTCGTTGTATATTTCATTGTATTTTTGAGAAAGATCAGAACATATTTTGTTTTGCTCGTTTATACTATCTCGCTCGGCTTGAGAATATTTTTGAGTCTCGCTATTTCCAAATTTTTCTGCATAAAAATACTCATCAGATTTTTGAGCCATAGTAGAAGTATTCTCAAGACCGGTTTGTGCATACTTTGCCATTTCTTTTAGAGCAAGTGAAGCCTTTGCATCATTTATTTGTTGTTCGGAAGGTTTGGTTGGATCCCAACCGCTAACTAAATCCCCATCAATTTTTTGAGTGGGTTGAGATAAGACTTCGTCAATATCGGGCTTAGAATAATCGGGCGCAAGAGGTACTTGCGTTTTAGGATTAGTATATTCTGGATTGATTATCCCAAGTAAAAAGTCAGTTGCTTTATTCAGTTCAGTTTGTATTTTTGGATCTTGTACAAGATTTTTGTATTGTTCTTCTTGAGTTTTATACTGTTCTAATAGATCAGCTTTTATTTGAGATTCGTTGCGATTCGGATCAAGTCCATTTTGTGCCCTAATTGAATTTATGTAAACATCCGAAAGTGAATCAACCCCACTAGTTCCAAGTTTATTTCCTGCTGGGTCATAAACATCTGCAGTCCAGCTTTGAGCAGATGCACCATCAACAACTGCAATCGGAGTTATATTCAATGTTTTATCATCAGTGCTAATCCGGTATTGATTTTGACCAATTGTTATATTGTCAATTGTGTTTCCATTTGCATCCGAAAATTTAGTGATACTGCCATCAATACCTCGTTCAATTTGTGCAACTATTTTTCCATCGTCGTTAGTTATGGTTTGTGTAGTCACGCCCGATGAACCATCTTCAACCTTGAATGTTTGACCACCCAACTCAAATTCTGACTGCTTTGTTCCTAGTTCAATAATTGGCTTATTTTGTTCGGTTATGTCTAAAATATTTTTATCATCAAATTTGTATGTTTTGTCCATACCGTCTAATTTTATTTCTCCATTTTCGTATGCCCCAACGACTTCTAGTTTAGAATTTACAATTTCGCCACCATTTCGAACGGTGTATTGCTCAGTTCCTATTGCAAATTCTCGTGTTGCATTTTGTATCAAAAATTTATTTCGGTTTCCAGCAATTGTATCAACAATATCGTTAAAAGGAGAGGATAAAACGCTTGCAAAATCTTGAGTTGATTCTTTACTAAATCCAGAAGTCGTCATATCAAATAGACCTTCGAGTATAGATGCACCATAAGTATATACAGTGTGTTGCCCAGCACCACTTGTTCCAGTTTGCATTAAAATTCCATTAATCATTTGGTATCCGCCACTTGAACCGAAACCAACAATGCCCAATCGTGATTTTCCGGATAATATCAAATCTCCAGAATCGCTAATACCTGTACTCATACTCCAATGTCTCCCACGCGTATCAGTTAGTGATACGGTCAATGAATCCCCACTTCCCTTGAAATATGCATTTACTTTAGATGCACTAGTTCCGGCTTTTCCAACAACTTCGTATCTTGTTTCAGTCCAAGTTTTTCCATTCTCATCGGCGTTGCAAACAGTGTATTTTCTCACTTCTAAGTCCTTTTCATCTAATTTTAATTCCTTTGCAACTTGTGATTTTAGTTTTTCATTTGCTTGTTCTGGACCATAAGATTGCACTGTACCAAGTGCGTTTGGTTTTGTTGCATCGTATTTTGAACATAACGCACTAACGGCTTCGCCTATCGACATTTTAAGTAAAGTCGGAACGCTTTGTTGAAGTGTTTGAACTGTTGATTGCAACATAGATTGCCCAAACTTTCGTTTGCTCCCAGAAATACCACCCATTATTGCACCAGTGGTGAAATTGACTAACCCACCTTTTATTACATTAGAAGCAAGATTACCCCAAGCAGAACCACCGAGCCCAGCGTCGAGTTTTTTATCAAGACCAGCAGAACTCAGACCGCTACCAATACCTTCTTTTAGTAAACCAGCTACACCCATAGGGGCACTTCTAACTCCAGCGTCAAACTTGCCGGCAAAACCCACCATCTGAACTCCGGCGATAGATTTTGCATCAACAATATTTCCGCT
>CAZHIX010000065.1:0-4790 GCA_964532715.1 Microcaldota archaeon
TATTTATCGCATTTGAATAACTTGAGTTGAACTCTGATGATTGACTAAAAGATATTCCTGCTGCGAAGTTTTGAATGATACAGTTTTTTACAGTGGTGTTGTACTGCATTGAATAAACACCGCGCGTCCCACTCGCGTTATTCCCGGTTATACTAAACCCATTACAATCTAAAGTTATGTTCGAAGCATTGATAGTAAAACACGTTGAAGTTGAGCTAACATCACGCGTTAATGTATAAACCGTATTCGCGCTCGAAAGTGTCCGACATGAATTGATATTTACTGCAAAACCTGCGCCGAATATCAACATAAAAATAAACCAAACGCGCATTGAGAATAGTGTTTTGAATGCTGAATCTGAGTTGTAGAATTTTGGTTCGTGCGCATATGTGCTAAATGCGCTTGATTCTTGAATTGTTGCAGGTTCGTGAATTGCAGTTGCGCGAGTTGGCAAATTAACACTACGAATAATGTGGGCATGTGAAGTCATTGGAGCACACCCAATATTTTTTTGAATGGCTCAATGGCCCCGCACTCTTTGTTTAGGCTATACTGAATTGAATTTGCAACTTTTCGGGATTTGAAAAGACCGGATTTTTCAAGCAGAATTAGCTCGCTTCTTACAAGCATTGGGTTTGAGTTTATTTCACGCGCGGTTTCACGTATTCCAAGCTCAAGATTATCGCGCTTTAAAAATAGTTCCATGACTGCTAAGCGAGTCTTTGAAGTAAATATTGGTGCTGGGTCAAACACGTATGTAAAAACAATATGAACATTTATAAATTATATACGTCCGTATAGTTTTTGAATACAAATGTATAATTTTAGTATATAGTTGTTTAACTTTAATATATAATAGTTTAATTAAAATATACAGATGTATAGTTAAAATATACACTAATAATTACATGAAACAAAAAAGAATGAAAACAAAGAGAATAGGAGTAAACGAATAGAAAAAAGATTACAAATTCAAATGATATAGAATTGAGCGCCCATTTCTTTTGGGTTTGATGATTCCTTTTTTTATGAGCACACTAAGTCGATATCTTATCGTTCTTACACTTGTTTTTGTCGCATTGGACAATTCAGTTGTAGTATGAGGCTTTTTTAGCAATGCGATCAATTGGTCATCAAACTCAGTTGGACCAAAAGCAAGTTTTACATAAAAAAAGTTGTTTTCGTCTCTGAAACTGGGTAGAGGAAGAGCCAAATTTGATAGATTTGAAATCGCCATACTTATTCCTTCCCCCCATCTATCAACAAAACCAGCCAAGAAAAATACATTTGCAATAAGAGGATTTCTTGCAATTGAATGGTGCTTTGAATAAAGTTGAATCATAGGCTTCAGAAGTGAATTGCCAGGATTTGAAATTTGAATATAATTTTTTGCAACTAACACATATATTGGAGAGGCTATTGAATAATCGCAATGAATTAGAGCATTCATTAAAAATTCGCGTAAAACTTCTTGAGGTATTAATGGCTTTTCAATTCGTTCAAATTTTTCTATTTTCACATTTCTTGGAATAAATCGCTCTAGATTATTGTATATTTCATCAACTGCCAATAAAAGAGGCTTTTCAATTTGAGATTGAAAAATTAGATTTTGAATTGAAAATGTGTCAGAGGATAAAACACCAATTTTAATTGAATAGTAAGGAATATATTTGCAAGGAGTTTTAGAAAAACATAAAACAAGAGCAACTGTAGCCTTACCATCTTTTATTAGATTTAGTTTTTGCAATATGGTTTTGTCCTTGGATTTATTCACACCTAAATTCATCATACGTTTTTCACTTGCCCTTTTTGCAAAATCATTTAGTAACCTCCAGTCGATATCATCAAAATCAAAAGAATCGATAGTTTTTGATTCAAATGAAAGATTATCTTGAGTCTTTAGAAGATAGCGAATTTCATCAGCACTCATTGCAAGATTGGCGGTTCCAACTCGCTTATATGCACTTGCGTTGTAAAAGTGAGGTTTGCGAATACTGTTCTCAACCTTAATTTCAATAACAGTAAAGTTTTCAATATCAACGATATGGATTTGTGGAAGAATTGCAGGATCAAACGATTTAGATATTGTTTTTGCAAGATTTTCAATCGTGAGTGGGCCTATTTTTGCACCTAATACTTTTCCATCATCTTGAATACCGACATATATGGTTCCGCCACCGTTGTTAGCAAAAGCACATACTGAACGAAGTATGCTGTCCATGTCGCTTAGACTTTTTTTAAGTTCAATATTTTGAGACTCTTTAAATCGCATATATTATATAGAGAACAATAGATATTATAAGTATATGGGCAATTGAGGCAATAGCCCGTTTGCCCCTATTGCCGATATTGAAACTAAATGCACAAGAATATAGCTAAAAGAACAATTAATTGAAATTCTGCAACGTCTGTAAGAAAAAATAGAGGCAATTGAGGCAATAGCCCGTTTGCCCCTATTGCCGATATTGAAAAAATATGAGATTATAGACGTAAGAAATTAGAATCAAAATTTTAAAAAAGCACCAAAAGTCATCAGATTTGCTAAAAAAAGCACTAAAGACCTAAATGACAGAATGCGCGATTTGTTAAATAAGTCGATTTAGTTAAATACATTTGACGAAAACGGAAGTAAGATATAAGCAAATATTATTCATCAAAAAACGTTTGCATAAGACGCGTCATAAAAACTATAAAGCTTATTATACGTCGTTAAAATAGACTTTACTTAAAGCTTACTTAAACTTACTTAAATTTACTTAAAGTGCTTTAAGTATTTTTTTACAGAAGTGAAAAAAGCAAAAAAACTTAGAAAAAAAGATTTGCAAAAAAAAAAGAAATGCTGAAAATTAAATCAGGTTTAGTTTATCTTTTGAATCTTGAATTGCAAGATTTTTAGTTGACGCGCACCCACTTGCCACTAAATACAATTTTAAACTCATAAAATAGAATTATACGTATAAATGGCTCCCGAATCGCTTGCGCTTCTATATAGAAGTGAGGAAGCTCCGCCCACAGAACTATGCAAAAAGCGCATTAAATGTGCGTGATGCACTTGAGCAGAAACGACACCTGACTTGTCAGGATGAAACGGCTTGTGCACTTGCTTTGTTGTCTGTGCAAGGGATTTTTCCCGCTTAGTCAAATGCGATTACCAATTGCAAAATTGGGTGAACAGAAGGTGGACTACGAGGAGCCGTTTATACTAAATTTTTTAAAAAATATAAACATAAACGATTAATCACGGCAAAACATGTTTTGATTTTACGCTTACAAACGACGCTTAAGGCTTTTAAATACGAATATACCAAATAGATACGCTGATTTTATTCAGCTATGAACCTATAGAGGTGAGCAGTGTTATGGCAAAGTCGTATGTTAAGTATGAGACTCCAAAGGATATTGCAGTTAAGGCATTAGAGACTTTAACAATTGCAAATGACACCGGAAGAGTTAGAAAAGGAGCAAATGAGACTACAAAGTCAATTGAGTCTGGAATGGCAAGACTTGTTCTTATTGCATGTGATGTTGAACCAGAAGAAGTAGTTATGCACTTACCAGAAATTTGCAAAGAAAAAGAGATTGCATTTGTTTATATCCCGACAAAAAAAGAGATCGGAGATGCATGTTCAATTCCAGTTTCTTGTGCATCAGTATCTATAGAAAAAGCAGGCAATGCGTCTGAGACTCTAAATGATATTTGCGATAAAGTAATGCCACTTTGTGGAATCGTTCCAACAAAATCAAAAGTAGAACACAAAGAGCATGATGCAAAAAAAGAAGATAAGAAAAAATCAAAACCCAAAAAGGGCGAGGACAAAAAGGAGTAGGTGTTGAAAAATGGCAATGCCACAAGATGCAATCCCAGTTGAAATCGTTGAAGTAAAAAACGGTAAAACTGGAATTCACGGAGAAGTTTATCAGGTCCTCTGCAAAGTCATGGATGGCAAGGATAAAGGACGAGTTATAAGAAGAAATGTAAAGGGTCCAATAAAGAAGGGAGACATCATCCTCTTGCTTGAAACTGAGCGTGAGGCAAAAGAAATCAAAGCAAGGTGATGAAATATGCCATATGATTCTTTCTCAAATGAGGATATTCCAAAAGGTACAGGAGTTATGTATGTAAAAAAGGACGGTTCTGTTCTTTATTTCAAAAACTCAAAAACCATGAAGAATATGCTCAAACTAAAGCGAGATGGAAGAAATATCCGATGGACTAAAAAGACAGTAAGTCTTGTAACTGATAAGAAAAGAGTTGAGAAAAAAGAGTCTGCTCTCTCAAAGGATATTGAAGCCAAACTTGCACAAAAAGCACAGAAGACCGATAAAAAATGATGGTGCTAAACCATCCTATTTTTATTTTATTTTTTAGTTTAGTAGTTTAGAGGTGTATTTATGGAAGAAAGAACGCTTATTTTACTAAAACCAGATTCGTTGCAAAGAAGTATTGTTGGAAAAATTATTTCAAGAATAGAGCAACGCGGACTCAAAATTGTTGCGATGAAAATGATACAGCTTGATGAAGATATGTGTCAAAAACATTACTCACATTTGGTACAAAAACCATTTTATCCAAAACTTGTTGGATTTATGACATCTGCACCCATAGTTGCGATGGTGGTTCAAGGAGTAGAGGCAATAAAAGTAATTAGAGATATGTGTGGACCGACAAATGCAAGAAATGCACTTGCAGGAACAATTAGAGGAGATTATTCGCTTTCTACCCAATACAACACAATACACGCATCAGATAGTAAAGAGAGCGCAGAAGCAGAAGTGCAAAGATTTTTCAC
>CAZHIX010000066.1:0-4651 GCA_964532715.1 Microcaldota archaeon
GGAGTAAAATGAGTAAGCACATAATCAGTCATGTCAAAACGACAGGTAGAATCTCTAAATATCGTTAGACCGTACTTTGAGCGAATAAAACCTTTATCTAAAAGTTCTGGAATCTTATTTGCGGATATCATTCCCTGAACTCCTTTTATTTCAGGTAATGATTGTAAATTCAGTCGTTTTTTTGCAAGATCCACTTCGCGAACAAGATTTATTGAACGTTTGTCATATTTTACAACCTTTGAATTACATACTTCGCATCTATCTTTGTAGGACATACGACCACAAGAACTGCAACCAGGAAGATACGAACATTCACCACCACAATAAGAACAACGCAATGAATGATTTATTTTTTTGCAAGAATTGCATTTTAGCCTAGCTATTTCTACCTGAATTCCACGCCCTTCTTTTTTTTCATCTGAACGCATTTGAGAATACTGACGCACAATTTGTCTTGATTTGTTCATGTGCCCTACTGGAAATAAAACATGAATTGGAGGCGCCATTTCTCGTTTTCTTGCTTTTTCGGGCCTCCCCATACGAGTCCCTATATATACTGGCGCCTTGGGCATTATAGTTATTTCTGAAAGGGCACAAATATTTTCATATACCGATTTTTTTTCATCAAAAGTTTTGTCAAAGAAAGAGATGTCGATTGAACGTTTTTTTTCATTGAACAAAGAAAGTGAGTTTAAAAGTGAATATGCAACTTGGGGATCAAATATTATTTTTGAATCTTGGACATAATGTGGCACACAAATATCTTCAAGTAATTTTTTCTTTTCAGAAATTTCAATGAAACATGACTTTAGACCAAACCAATCAAATTCGAGTTTTGCATCCAAAAGCCAATATGTAAGATCTTTGAGTTGAGCAGAAGTTATATGCTCATAAAAATAGGTGAAGTTTGGATGAAGCGCTATATTGTATTTTCTTGATATTTCAAATGCCTTTTTTGCACTGATGCTTCTTGGAATCCGAATTTGTTTTGCTAATGCGATTTGTTCCCACCATTCTTCGACCATCGGAGAAGGCATTAGAGGGTGATTTGATTTTAGAAAATCACCGTATGAAACTAAAATGTCACCAAGAAATAATATTTTATCAACTTTTGAAGATAGCTCACGTGCAGATTTTGAGTCTTTCACATATATTACAGAACCATCTTTGAGTTTCACTATTGGGCCCATTATACTATCACAGGGAGCAACTACGGCACCTTTTCCAGGGCGGTCAAGTTTAAATTGAGTCCCTATTGCAGCAAACTCATCAAGAATATACATTGTGGCTGGATGAATTGCTTTTGCAGCTATTCCACTACATCGCATCCTTCCATAACGAAGTCTAAAACCGCCATTTTTTAGAGAGAACGAAAATATAGGCCTACCTGCAACAAGTTCATCCATGAATTTATCGTTTGGTTTTAATTCAAATGAACCAGATTGAGATTTTTTCACACTTTTTTGAAATATCTCAAGAAAAGACCAATCAAGATTTATTTTTGATGAATACTTTAGAACTTTCGCTGCTTTTTGAGCTATACCTTCACACAATACAAGAGCGATACCACCACGCACACGATTTGTTTCCATTCTTGGTAAATCTCTATATACTGAAACTTCTATTTTTTCTGTTGGCTCACCACTTACACAAACAGGACAATTTCTTACGATGTGACGAATCTCATCATCAGAAGGTTTGTATTGAAGACGCGCACAACGGTCATTGTAAAGATTACATTCTTCTACGTATCGTTCTACTTCGGTCTCTGTTGGTTTGTATTTTTCTATACCAAAATGTTTTCGTGCAACGTCTGCAAGAACTACTGCTTGAGCTGCAACAGTTCCACCAGCAGAGCGAATAGGTCCAGCAAAATATATTGCCAGATAAGAGGTTCCGTCATAATTTCCATCTTGCGGATTTGAAGATGTTGATTTTTTTATTCTAACAGAAGCTATTCCTTCGGTTGGCGCAACAAGAACTCCTTCAGTAAGAATTGAGACTCCAGTGCGAACTGCTTGATCTATGAGACCTTGCTCATCAGATTTTATCAGCTCCCCTTTGCATATTTTTAGAACGATTTCTTTTGCAATGACATCACGTGGCTTTGATTGTGATTCAAGTTCACGAATTATTTTAGAGACTCCCACTGGGCCTACAAGACCTTCAACTCTTGCAGCAACATCGTATGCAGGAGTAATTTCTACAAAACGTTGTGGATCAAGACCTTGAGAGCGAGCATGCTGTGCAATATCATATGCTTTATTTAGACCAGATTGCAAATCCTCAAAATATTGTTTCATTTGCAAGTCTATTTCTTGTTCACCCTGTTGATAGTTAGAGGATAAAATTGAAGATATTTTTGTGGTTATATTGTCAATTGCATTTGAACTCATAATTTCTCCTCCAAAAATTTAATGTGGGATAATTGTTGTGATTTTAGCTCAAGTATAGGCACAATGCATGGACTTGGGATATGCCCCATCTTTATCTGAAAATCGGTTCTGTCTTGAAACGTACCTGAATTTACAACTAAAGTTCCACGATAACGAGCATATGCATTTTTGTGAATATGACCCATATGCAAAACATCGGGTTCTTGAGAAACAACTAAAAAATCATGAAGCTCTGGAACTATCAGGTTTTCACCATAAATTGGAGAAAGATGTCTGCGTTTTAACATCTCAATCATTGGATCTTCGGGTTTTGCATAAGAAAGACCAGACATGTTTGCGATTATTGAATCCAAAGATGTGCCATGATAAATAAGATGATTAAAAGATTCTATTTGAACACATGAGGGAGAACCAATTTTTTTCACATCGGATTTGATTAACTCCATAGGTATGAATGGTTGGGGATCAGAACGTCGCACTGCATCGTGATTCCCCGGGCCTACAATTACTTCTATATAATCAGGAATTTGCTCCATAATTTTATCAAACTCTTCGTATTGTGCGTATATATCTTTTATAGTAAGTTCTTTTTCCTGTGAAGGATATACACCTATACCATCTACGATGTCTCCGGCTATGCAGATATATTTGACTTTTGATGCAAGTTCTTCTTTTGAGTCTTCACCCTTTAGCCATTTCAAAAATCGTTTGAATGGTTTTTCAAGATAAAAACGAGAACCAAGATGCAAATCTGAAAGATACGCAATTGCCAAGTCTGATTCGCATTTAGGTTCATTGCGGATTACAGGAACATCTGGCCAACTTATTTGATTAGCAATAAAAAAGTTTTCACTAACTCTGCCATCAAACGCAATTACATCGTCAAGAAGTATGTTTTGTGCTTGTTTGAAAATTGGCTCCTTTGATGAGATAAGCACTTTGGCATTTGCAGATTCATCTTCAACTTCAAGCCACAAATTTCCTTTTGAAGTAATTCGCTTATCGCTTACCATTGCAATCAAACGTGCTTTTGAAGATGGACTTTTTTGCAATTGATCACATTTTAGAATTGGCATGTCACAGTTGCGCTGTTTTAATATTGCAGATTGTTGTTTGTACCTATCACGAAAATATGCTACAAAATCTTCCACACTACCAACACATCTTGATTGCCCAGAAACATCTTGATGGTTATGAACTACAATTTTTGGAGAATACTCCTTTGCAATAGCAGAGAATTTTGATGAGCGAATCACCTGAACGTTTGGAGCAGGGACACTTGATTGTTTTTGTTTATTTGCATCTTGCAAGCAATCCGGATCTGAAATAGATTTAGTTGATTTTGAACTTTTAGAGTCAGAGTTTTTGTCTGATTGGGTTTCTAGGTTATTTGAATTTTCTTGAGTTGAGATTGATTGAACGTTGTTATTTGAATTAGACATAGATGATTGCTCGGCGTTTGAATTATATTTTTCTAGAATAGAATTGACAAAACTAGCTTGCAGAAATATAGTATCGCAAGATAATAGCTCGTTTAGTGCATCGGATGAAAACGTATTATTAAGAACTAATTGATAAGCATCTGCAGTAAGCCGAATTTTTTTAGCGTATAATTTCTCTATGTCGTCTTTCATCTTCAACCCAGAATAATATGAAGATTAATATTCAAAAAGAGAAAGCTATAGGCCACTGCTTAAAAATAGACCGCCAAGACAAAAAAAATAGACAGAATAAAAGTTATTCTTTTTCTAGTGATTCAAGCGCAGATAGCATTGTCCAGATTTGAGTTCGTGCATGCATGGGCATGTTTATATCTTCATCTACACCGTCAAGAGAATAGATTGCAGAGGATACTTTAGTCGTAAGCTCTTCGTTTGATTTTAGATGATCACGTGCTTGTTGAACTACTTTTCTTATGTTTTTTGGAACAGAGGTGTCATCAATTAACATATCCATTAGTGAAACAATTTCGTTTAATTTATCGTCAGCCATTTGAACACCTCACAACACAACACCTAAAGTTATAGAGTTTGTTGCCTTAGAGAATAACAGGGAATTTATATCTTAGAATTTATAAATCAAGAGGCAAACACGACGATACAAATTAAGTTAAATGCACTCAATTTTTGAAAATTTGTAGCAGACATGCGAGATTTGCGAATCTAAAAATGCGATTAGTAACTAAGTAGAAATGTGAGGAGTAGAGGGGAGCAAGCACGGGATAAACAGGTGGCTCCCTCTTTTGAGCTAATGGA
>CAZHIX010000067.1:0-4602 GCA_964532715.1 Microcaldota archaeon
AAGAAGTTGAGAAAGCAAAAGCAAAGAAAGTGTTTTAATTAATCAACAGGCTATTAAAATCACAAGGACTCATTCTAATTCTTATGAGCAAAAATAATTTGCACGAAGCAATGTTCTATTCAAAGTCCGCAGGTTTGCAAAACAATATTTTGCGCTGTAATCTGTGCGCGCATAACTGCATTATTGCAAATAATAAAACTGGAGTCTGCTTGGTGCGAAAAAACATAGGCTTCAAACTCTACTCTCTAAATTGGGGGAAATCCACTGGGTTTGCTATAGATCCAATTGAAAAAAAGCCATTTTTTCACTTCAAACCAGGTTCAAAAACCCTCTCTTTTGGAACACCCGGTTGTAATTTTAGATGCTTAAACTGTCAAAATTGGGATTTGTCTCAAGGTGTAAGACAAGTTGGCCAAAGCGCTCTTGATATCAAATGTACTAGCGCAAAAGAAATTGCAAATATGGCAAAACAATACAATGTAGATTCAATAGCATATACTTATTCTGAACCAACTATTTTTTTTGAATACGCATACGATACGGTGCGTGCGTGCAAATCGTTGGATCTAAATATCCCTCATCTTTTTGTTTCAAATGGATATTTTTCAAAAGAAGCTTTTGAATTTATTCAAAATCAAAACATGTTGCAAGCAATAAGAATAGATCTGAAATTCATGGATGATAAAAAATATCAAAAAATATGCGGTGCAAGACTAAAACCAGTTCTTAATTCTATAGAGCGCACTCACAAATCAAAAATACATCTTGAAGTAATCAACCTACTAATCCCGGGACAAAACGATTCTGAGTACGAAATTGAAAAATTATGTAAATTTATTTATTCTCTATCCGAAGATATCCCATTGCATTTTAGTAAATTTTTTCCATACTATAAAATGCAAGACGTTCCCCCTACAAGTATAAAATCGTTGCAAAACGCAAAAAAGATTGCAAAAGATATTGGTCTAAATTATGTGTATCTGGGAAATGTGGATATTAAAGGCGTGCAGGATACTTTATGTCCAAATTGCAATTCAACTCTAATTTCACGCAATCGCTTTGAAATAGAAAAAAACGTTTTTGAAAAATCAAAAAACCCAACTTGTCCAGAGTGCAACGAGAAAATACATATCGTTCTATAATAAATCTTCTCAACTTGTATTCTCAGTTTTTTTGCTATCTCAAGCAAATCTTGTTCCACATGCAGGACAAGATAGCATATAATAATCTGCTTTATATCTGCAAATCGGGCAAACATATTGCGGTCTGCGCACCTGTTCCTGCTGTTCATCATATAACTTTTCTTTGCACTTTGAACAATATTTATTTTTTATGTCGTTTGCAGTTTTACATTTTGGGCATTTGATTCTAAATAGCAAATCTACATGTGTTCCACATGAGGGGCATCTTTTCATGCTCAAATCTACAGATTCCCCACACTTTGGGCATTTAGCTCTCACTCCTTTTGGGCCACTCGATTCTTTCTCATCTCCAACTATGATTTTTTTCATCAAATTAAGCAAACCCATAAGCAAAACCTGCAAGTGGTATTAGTACATTATCATCCACACCTAATTCAATTGTTTCAAGAATACTTGCAACAATCACGACTGTAATCATTTGTGCCCCTCCAAAATATATGACTGGTAATGAAAAAAATAAAAATGCAAACAACCCCTCAAGACTTTTTGAACGATTATAAATTAGTTTTGTTTTTCCATATTTTTTACCAATTATTGTAGCCATACTATCTCCAATGCAAAGCATATACAAAAGACTCATTCCAATCGTAAATTCAAAACAGCTCAAACAAAAAAGCATCCCACTAAAATATGCAAATGCACCATACCCAGTTTCTACTTTAGGTCTTTCAAGCAAATGTAAAATCTTCTCAACAATTTCAAGTCTAATTCTCATAGCTCTAAGCGTGCATATACCCATTCCAAAAAATATGCCTGCAAGTATAAGTACTTTTGCAAAATCAACTCCAATAAAATATGCAATTAAAATAAAGACTATTCCAATACTCATGTGTACTATTTGTCTCAAATCTTCAGAAAACTTCATTTTATTTCTAATTTTTTGACTTAGCAAACCATGCATAAAAAAAGAAATAAATAATAAAATAGATATAATTGCAAAATATTCCATTCAAACAACTTATTTTGAAGTTTTCTTTTTGTTATTGTACAAATAGTATGCAATTATAGCAACAACCACTATTCCTATTATCGCACCTACAAATAATGAAAACCCAATTCCAAGCACCAATGTATTGTTTTGTGTCTGCTCTTGTTTTTGAGGCTGATTATTCTGAACTACTGGTTTTTGTTCTGCTTGTGGTTCTTCATCAACTTGTTCCTGAACTGGGGCAGTAATCGTTGTAATTACTGTTTGTCCCCTCCATTCAAAAGTATATTCTCCCCAATCTGCTCCGCCTATTCGTGCAATCCCATCTTCATCTGAAATTATGGTTATAGTTCCTTTTGGTGTTTTTACTAAAACTTGCTCATCTGGTGCTGATTTCTCACCATATTTCAGATAAACATTAATTAACTGTCCAAGTTTTATGCTTTGTGCACTTGTCATTTTTGGTGTCGTATCTGACAAAATAGGGTTTTGTTTTGTCAGGTCTATTTCTAAATAATATGCACCTTCTCCTTCATATTTGAATGGTGATGAAATTTTCTTGTCATCTCCTTCACCTATTCTAAGCCTATACGTTTTTGCAGGATCCAAATTATCCACAGAATAATATCCATCTTTTTGAATTGTGCTTTGTGCATATAATGCGTCCTTTTCATCTATTATGTATGCTTTACTCGCTCTCCATTTATCTGTAGGCGTGTCAATTATCTGTCCATAAAGTGTGTATGTCGCCTTTTTCAATATCATAACTAATTGTTTTTGCATATTTTGTTCAAGTGAAACCGGTACTATATGTTCTGGGTATGAACTTCTTTTGAGTCTTATAAAATAAAATCCGGGTTCAAGTGAAAACTGTGCCATTGCAAATTCTCCAGAACGCATAGTGTGAACTCTTTGTGCAAGTTCCGATGCAATAACATCATCTCCTTTGAGAATTTCTACTGTAGTGTCATAAAGTTTTGTTTTTGATGCATCTTCAACTGTTATGTTCAATTGCAAACTAAACACAAACGAGCAAAACAACATCAAAATTGCAAACGTATTGATGAACCTGATATATATCACCATTTTCTTGACGGTAGTATTAATTAAAAAGATTAGCCTTTTTAGTCGCATTACTCATCGTTTAGCATGTTTTTACTTTACCAATTATACTTATACCCTACAACTGCATTCCAATATCCTGCGTTGCCAAACATTCCTTTAACATCCACTCCAAGCGAGTGCCCACCTGAAATTATGTTCGTTCCAACACTTATATAATCTGAAGAAAATTCTTTTCCTTTCTCTGACTTAGCAGTAGTATTTCCATATCCTGCATAAACTTTTGCATATACTTGACTTATGCCAAAAGCAGCAATATCAAATCCACCTGTTTGATATCCAATAGAGCCTTCATACCCACCAACACTGCCTTGTTTTTGAGCATTCAGATTAAACACATCTACCTGAGCATATACATCTGCATCTTCAAGTTTCTTTGAGGCAAGAAAATGTAGCTTATAACTTCCTTCAAATCCCAATGAAGCTGAACCTGAAACTTGTGCTCCATCTTTATCATACCCTGCCGCATCTACTGTGTACATGTTAAGTGCCTTATCACCTTGCTTTATCTTTGAGAAATATAATCCTAAGACCGTACGTTCTGCCAATCTAAATTTTGTTCCAGACATAAAATTTTGTTCATCTTTATATGTAGCAAACACTCCAACCTTATTATCAAAATTTAGCGCAGTTGAAACTGATATATTGTCCTCATTTCTTCCAATACTTAGAACTCCATCAAAACCTTCATCTTTACGTTTGTTTGAACTAAATCCTATTCCAAACTGAGAATAATTTCTAGCTGTCCAATAATTTTCTGGTGTTTGTCTGATTATATCGTCTGCAATGTCTCGCAGTTGCTCCAAATACGAAACTTGTTGTCTTCGTGTCGGATTATCTATCTTGCCTATAGACTCTATGAGCGACCCTGTTCTTTTTGCGATACTCTCAAATTCATTTGTTTGCACCATCCCAGTCATAAATTCATGGCTTGTTCCAAACAATGTAAGTTTTTCTCCATCTTTAAATTCAAGTGTTATTCCGCCATGTGCAAGCAGGCCTTTATCATTATTATCCATATATACTCTATAATTCATTTTTTCCTTTATTATCCCTTGAGCCTGCAGACGCATTCGTGCATGTTTATCTTTAGCACCATCTTGATACGCAAATCCAAAATTATGATTTTTAAACAAAGCTTCTCCGCCAATAATTCCCCTCTCATCACTTTTTCCTCCAAATACGTAACCTCTAAATTTTCTATCCCAATGAAGTTCTACTGCATTAACAAAAGCCTCAAATTCTATATCTTCTTTACTAGTTACTTTTTCATGGAGCCTATAATTTCTATTTCTTCCATAACTTCTTTGGTAATTTATTCCTCCCCCAGTCTCATAATATCCTGCACCA
>CAZHIX010000068.1:0-4540 GCA_964532715.1 Microcaldota archaeon
TTTCGCACAATAAAAACGCGGGGCGTGCTTGCTCACTTCCAAACAAGCGATTGCACATTCTATCTTTTGAAATTTTATCTATTACTTTTATAGTTGGGTCATCTGGGCGCAATGTATTGATTATGTTTTGTCTGTTTTTGATTATCTGTTTTAGTTCTATAATTACTTGTAAATGTTGAGGTATTCTGTTTGTGAGAAAAAATACTTTTCTTGAATTTGGAATTGAGTGTTTTAGCACGGCAGATAAAGATGCAGAAGTCTTTCCAATTCCAGTAGGTGCATTTGCTAATAGAATTTTTGCATTTTCGCATGCCATTAGTGCGTCCATGTAAAAATCGTATTGACCTTTGCGCATATAATCGCGCGCAAAAAGAGAATCGCTTGGAGTTTTGACTAAGTTGATGTCAGTTATATGTTTTTTTGACTGTTCTTCTGATTGTTCGTCGGACTGGTTCATTGACATATAAATAGGTTTTTAGTATTAAATAAGTGAGGTTTTTTCTAAAGTGTAAAAAAATTTGACTTTTTAATCTCGCCTAAACGGATACTTGCTGGATTTTTCAAATTTTGATACTTGAGATAATGCAAGGTTTAACGCATATTGAGAGTTGTTTTTATCCCAATTTGCATCCAAAACAATCGGATTTATCAATCTTGGATCTTGCAATGTTTGCCCATTTGAATCAAGAGGTTCAAGGTAAAATGCAACCATAAAATTGGCAAAGTCTCCGTAATAACGACCTATAGAATAGCTAAAAATGCTCAAATCACGTGCAGTTTGTGTTTCTTGCACAGTTAATGAGCCACTTAATATTCCAAGTGGGACATATGGATTTTTTGCATCTGCACCCTCACTACTTCCAAAAAGTTTGTGCTCTTGCGCAGTATGAATATCGTAGCGATAACCACGTGATTTGAGAATTGAAGATAAACTTTGCAAAATTGAATCAAAAACTGTTTGATAATTTTTATCAAGCAAGTGATAAAGTTCAAGATTACCGATTCCATTGCATTCTTTCAAAGAAAGCTTATAAGATGGAGTTTTTGGATCATAAATACGTTCAATTAGATTATGAATATGTAAAAATTTATTTTTGTACTGAGGATGAGCTCTGACTATGCATCTTAGATTTGTTAACTCGTTGATTAAACTTAATTTTTCTTTTACACTTATCATGTGTTATATATTGAATATATATGTATTTAAACATGTTCAAAAAACAAAAAGGCGTAATTTAATTTAAAAAAATAAAAAAATGAGGTTAGGTTAATATCCTAACGGGATAGAAAATCCGAGATTGTATTTCTTAACATCGTCTTTTATTTGCTCATACGATACGGAAATCTTGATGTTGTTGTTTTGATCGTACCATGAAACAGAACCGTTCATATAAGTCCCATCATATGCATTTTCTACTCCGCCACCAAAACCATAGGTTGCGCTCATATCAAAACCATATCCACTTGCACTGAGTCCTGCAGTATAAACACTAAGTGGAGTTATTTCGCGCCCAAAAGCACTTTTAGTAGTATTAAGTGTCATGATTCCAACTGTCGGAACAATATTTATTTTGTAGCCACTTCCAAATATTAGGCGACCGACGTTGTATCCACCATTAAGTGTAACATCGTTTCCAAGTAGCTTGTAAACTCCATCATCACCTGGTTGATCCTTACCTATTTCATTATTTATGTAAAAGTTAAATTGATAATTTCCAATCTCTTGATTTAAACCCGCAGATATATTGGCATTCCAATTTATACTATTTGTTGAGTAACCCAAATCAATCTGAGTGCCATTCATACCATTATATCTAAGGATCGCACTTGGCAAAATAACATTTTTATCTTCTTTTCCTCTGTTTATGCCAGATGTAATTTTATCCATTCCTTGTTTGTAGGTATAGGTTGCACCCACATTGAAAAAAATATAATCTGATACGAAAGAAAGCGGAGCAGAATAGAAAACGCTTGAACCAAACAATGTTTGATCATTTACATCAGCTCTAAACGAAGTTACAGACACGTAAGAATTGTCAGATATCACATTTCTATCAAGAGCATAAAGAGTGATATATTCATCTTTCAGCTGTAGTTCTTGCTCTTTTAATTCATATACTACTTGCAAATACGCACTGTCTAATTGAAATATAGTTCTTTGTTCTTCCTGCTGAAATTTTACATATTCTATTTCGTAAAGTATTTCGAGTCTTTTTAATTCGCTGTGAGCCTTTAATAACTCGCGGTTTGCATCTGCTTCTTTTGATAAGTTTTCTATTTCATGCTTTTTTGCATCTATTTTCTTTTGAATTTCTTGTAGTTTTGTGAGTTTTTTATCTTTAACCTCAACTTGTTCGTTATTGTTAACACCCGAAACAGCAGTAGCATTTGAAGAATTATTATCAGATTTTGCACTAAGTTTTGAACCAAAAATAGTTGTTCCCATTATCGCAACTGTTGCAAACGCAGTTGCAAAGTTTTTTGCCTTTTGTTTTAATGGCATTTTTCTGACATTAATCATATTTTCACTCATTTCAACAACCTCAAACATAAATTATAAGCATATAAATTTGTGGTAATTTAACACAAAAACACAACTAAACATAATTAGACAAAAACATATTTATATATCTTTGCTAACAGTAAAAAGAACTACTTTGAGACTAAAAGACGTAAAAATACAAAAAATATATAAAACCATCATCAACTAATGTCTCTGGCGCTCTACTTTCATTCGTTGCATTATTATTTTGATGATTAATGGGGTAAATATTGCAGTTAACACAACAATCGCAGTTGCAAGAGAAAGAAATTGAGAATCTGCAACTTGAGCTACTACGGCAGTTTGTGCAATAATCAATAGGACTTCTCCACGCGGACCTGTTGCGGTTCCCAAGATTAGCGATTCACGTAAACTTTCACCTCTCCAAAACATAAATGCAGATGCAGGTATAGCCTTTGAGAAAATCGCAACTAAAGCCAAAAATAATGCAATTGAAAATACAGGTAATATGCTCAAAGGGTCAATAGACAACCCAATACTTGCAAAAAATATACTGCCAAAAAGATTTTTCATTGGTTCTACAGATTCCAATACTTGACGGTGAGCAAACGAGGAAGTAAGTATAGTCCCGGCTAAAAATGCACCTATTATTGGAGACAAATCAAATGCAACTACAGTATATGATATTATAAGACAAAAAGCAGTTCCTAACGATAGCGCACTGTGAGGAAATACTTTTTCAGCCATGTCAAATATTTTAGGAGTTACACTAATTCCTATAAAAAAGAGTAAAACTGTATACATAATCATATAAAATGCAGAAGATAACAACTCAGTCCCAGCCACATTAGACATACCAATATGACTTGAAATTAGTGCAAAAGCAATAAATCCATAAAAATCATCAATGACTATAGATGCTTTTAGTGTATCAGATAATTTGCTATGACCAATTTTTAAGTCCTCAAGTAATCTAAGTGAGATAGTAGTACTTGTAGGAACAAAAAACGCGCCTAACAAAAGCGCATGCGTTTGACTCCAACCTAAAAATAAACCTACAAAAAAAGTGGTCATACAAGCAAACCCTGCCAGTAGAAATCCCCATTTACTTTGGGTTCCAAATGTGCGATAATCAAATTGCAAACCAATAACAAACATCAAAAGAATTGCCCCGATTTGAGAAAAGAAAGATATATCTTGGGCATCTACATAATAACCGGGAGTGAATGGACTTAGTAAAACTCCTGCAAGAACCATGCCGATAACTGGGGGTAGTTTTAAACGTTGAAATACTGCACCGCCTACAAGTGCGCAAAGTATCACGAAACCCAAGTCAAGTAAAAGCACATATTCTTCAACCATATTAATGATTGGATAAGTATGATTTATATTTAGAGTAGATACCCAGTTGCATCTTCAACTATCCCACTTCCGGCACCTACATCTTTTAGAAAAATTTCATCTTTTTTTACACGTACAAAAAAATCACTAACATTGACAAGATATTCATCATATTCAAATTTTGTCTTTGAGCTCATTTTGAATTTTTGTAGTGCATACGAACTCATGCTAAGCAAAAAATCTTTTGAATGTAATATCCATTTTTTTGTGTTTTTACTTCCCCAAGAGTCAAGTTTGAGTGAATTAAAACTAGTTCTTCTACCTTTATGTTCAAAATAGCCTACGCATGCAACTTCAACATTTTTTTGTCCGAGTGGTTTTGCGCTAAAAAAGTCAACTATAGATCCATCTTTAAAACAGATGCGAACCCAGTTCCAAGGAGTTAAAAATAACGATGCTACGACTTTTTGTAAGTATGCACTCCCAGATATTTTACGATTATTAAGTTGCCCAACAAAATCAAAATAATAATTCACCATAGATGCTCCAAGACCTGGAACAATTGGTTGAGAAAACATATCAATTATCTCATAAGGAATACGTTTTTTTCTTAAACGTGCATGGGCACAAAAAACTTTTTTCTTTTTATCATATAATACAATTTCATAATCTGGATATTTACCACAAATAGATGCG
>CAZHIX010000069.1:0-2239 GCA_964532715.1 Microcaldota archaeon
TCATAGTCAAGTGACGAATCTGCAAGTTTTTTGAAATGAACTCTATCTGGTTGAGCATCTGGATTTAGCTCTATTATCTTCGTAACAATTTTTGGTATTTTCTCAAGTTTTTCTACAGGTGTTTGATATATTACTCCAAATCCAAATACTATTCTTCGTGTATCCATTTTCTTGAAATTATTTATTCGTGAATTGAGTAATTGTGTATTTGAAATAACTAATTCTTCTCCTTGAAGTGCTTGTATGCGTGTAGTCTTAATTCCAATTTTTTTTACTGTCCCAGAATCGGTTCCAACTGTGATAAAATCTCCTACTTTAAACGGCTTGTCAAAATATATCGCAAATGAGGCAAATACGTCTGTAAGTATATTTTGCAATGCAAATGCAATTGCAACTGCACCTATAGATGCTCCTGCAAGTATCGGTCCAATTTCTATCCCGAAATTTGACAATAACATTAATACTGCAAAAATCCATACTGCATACTTAAGAACTTGATTTCCAAGCAACAACAAAGAAACATCTTCATCTTCGCCTTCATCCTTTCTTCTTTGTTTTATTAACTCTTCAGTAAAAAAATCTATTAATCGTTGAATAGTTCCGGCTACTACGTATATTATAGATACTACAAATATGTAGTATAATCCTATCTCTGCTATTTGAGGCAATTCTATAAATTGTATTGCAACATAAAGTGATATTGGAAAATAAAACACGAAGTTTAAACTCTCAAGTATATCTACAATCGTATCGTCTAACTGATTAGTAGTTTTTAGTGCCAACTTTCTAAGTCTTTTAACAATGCTTGATTTTACTATCTTCAAACCTGTATATGCAACCAAAAATGCAAATATTGCAATAGCATAACTCGCGTAAAGTGCGGGGTCTAAAAAAGCCGACATATCAAAGCTAAGCTGATTATCTATAATTTCCATGTTTGTTAAATGAGATTTTTTATTTAAAAATATAGCGGAATTCAAGCACAGAATTCAAACACCAGAATTTAAGTGTGTATCCTTAATTTATGCTCTCCATATAATATTCATTCATCATCCTGCAGTTCATCTTCTTGCATCTCATCATCTATCTTTATGTTTTTTTGTTTTTTCTTTGACATACCTGCAAGTGCGCGCAATTGCATTATCGGCTGAAGAACTATTTCAAATGCAATGAACGTAAAAAACATAGGAATCAAACTATTTGCTGATGCAACAAGCTCATTTCCTCTTATAATAAGCTCTTCTTGTGCAAAACTTGATGGGCTTGTGATTATTGCGATCAAGAGCGCAAATGGTATAAGTTTTACTACTTCATTAGCCAATCTTTCATTTGTGTATGCCAGAATTCTTACTACTATAACTATCGCAACTGATATTGATGCCATATTGCTAACTGACTGACCTTCAGACATCACAATAAGTATTACTGTAGTAAATACTGTGATCATCAGTGCAAGAACCGGGAAGAAAAAAATGTTTTTTATAAGAAATCTAATTATGCGACCAATGCTCGCATCACTGTATTTTTGATTCACGCTAATTGATTTTAGCTCCATGTGAAATATTTCTTTTTTAGAAAGTCGGTTAAAAAATATATCATAAATATGAACAAAAATGTATATCCCCACTATAAAAAAAAGTGCAGTAGCAGGTATCTGTCCAATGATTACTTCCATCTGAGAATAAAAAGATGAAACAATAGTCATCACTTGGTTCACAATACTAAAATCAATATCTTGCATAAGTGTAGAAGTTATTTAGGGTTTATAAAGATGAATTTCATTAAATATTGTGTAGTGCATGTAAAAAATTGATTTTGCTCAAATTTATTTTAGTGCTAAATCATTTTTTGCCAGGTTGGCAGAGAGGCTATGCGTCCGCCTGCAGAGCGGAATAGGTGGGCTCGATTCCCACACCTGGCTTTATCTCTTTCTCGTTATAATAATTTGGTTTTATCATCTGTGCAAACTGATGCGTTCGCGCAGATATAATGCCTACACACAAACAACTGTATGTATCTGGCATAGCCAATTATCGTCTTGCAGATCCTCTATTATTCTAATTATTCTTCACGGTTATCTTTTTTTGTTTAGTTTGGTTCTTTTTGTATTTTCAAATTCAAAATACGAATATATAACTAAAAATAATGAAGATGCAATTAAGGCAACAATTGAAGCTAAAAAAAGTTGCGGTACAACAAAACCAAATATAGTTATAATCGCTACTGCTTTGAACAATTT
>CAZHIX010000069.1:2249-4438 GCA_964532715.1 Microcaldota archaeon
CTTGTTCCAAACGTTTTCATCTGCAAGTGTCCAAGGGGTGCGAATACCTACAAACCAATTCTGTTTTGCACGTGATAAAACTATGCTCATATAGTAAAATAGCCCTCCAAATGCTGGTGCTAATAATTGTATCATGTCAAATGTGTATCCCAAAGAAAATGCGACTGTAAGACAATATAAATATGTCATGAACGCGATTGTTACTAAAATCATTTTGTCATATTCTTTTGCAAATTCAGCGTAATTCTTTTTTAGTGGGTCAATTTTTGGTAAAAATGTAAGAATCCCAAACATTACTAACGTCAAAATCGGGATAAAAAATGCACCAATCTCCCTATTAGAATAACCATCAACTTCTCCTGATGCGTTCCAATGTGATGCTACTTTATCTGGCAAATTTGGATATATCAAAAGCGCACCTAAAAATAAAAATACGATAAGCGCAATACTCATCAAACGTATTTTGTTCACATTCATTATATCACTTAAAATTTGTTTGTAATATTAAAAAACGAGGAGTCACAATTCTCCTCATATCTTTATTCTACTTCTTTTTTTATATTTGTATTAAATCTTAATCGCTTTTCTTGCCTTTTTAATCATGTCTTGTGCATCCTTTTGTCCTCCAAGTCCAAATGCAAGACCAACGGCAATTGCAAATCCATAAACTAATCCTTGCAACAGCGTGCTAAATACTTCACGTACAAATGCCATCTGAAATCCGATTGTCTCCAAAGCGACTACCATTGATATGGCAACTATGCCCCATTTTAAGACCTCTGCAACAGTTTTTTGCATATAAAACTTGTGCATATCTAACACGGATTCTTTTATCCATTCACCGATGATTGCAGTTGCAATTACAAGTAAACCCACTCCAATCAATGCAGGTGCAAACAAAATTACGGACGTAATAAACCCTGCGACTGCGGGTAGGTTCAGTGCGATCACTGCTTCTTTTATGAATAGCAACAAAATACACAATTTTATTGCAGAGCCTAAAATCGGACTAATCTCGTTTCCTCCAAGTGCGTCTTCTACTTTGTAATTTTGCAATATTTTCTCAAACTTAAGATAATTCAAAATTCTCATAATAAAATTTACAATAATACCTGAAACAATATATCCTACTAAGAGTAGTACAATTGCATAAACCAAATTGGGCAAGTAGTTAACTATATCCCAAACCATTGTATTTACCATTTGCACTGCGCTATCTGCAAGCAGTCCTGGATCAATATTCATAATTTATCACCGCTTTAGAAAAAGAATACATCACTTATAAAGTTTTGTGCATTGAAATGACGTTATGGGTATAGAACTTGAATTAGATAAATCCAAAAAAAGAGTGTTTGTAAAAGATGCAAGTAGTATTGGTAGTCTAAATACTGGTTTTTTTGGAAAAATGCAACGCGGTATTATTGAGCTTGAACCTCAAGAAGTGCTTTATTTAGTAGATGTGCGAAACGCTAAATGTTTAGATTCAAACGCAAATATTTGTACGTTTAACGATATTGCAACTTTATTGTATGATAAAATTGGTCTTGCAAAATATTTTGCATACAGTGCTTGGAGAAATCGTGGTCTTATTGCAAAGAAAATGTATCCATTCACAAAAAAATTTTCAAACATGCCCATCGTTTTATACCCTTCTAAAAAATTTGAAAAATATGATTTTAGTTTTTTGGCAAATTTTTATCCAAACGATTTAATGTCTGTTGTGCAAGATGATTTTGTTGCAAAAAAAATATACGAAGATGGCTGGTTTGGGCAATATGGCTCATACAAAAATGAAACTCGTGGAACTACTTGTAAACTTGATGCATTTGAAACTTTATTTTTGCAAAAATATTCTGGGCTAGAAGTGCACAACCAAAATCGTGAACAAATAATTAAAATTTGCAAAAAAAGACGTAATGACTTTGAAAAACTAAACTCAATCTATGAGGATTGGAGGCTAAATGGTTTTATCCTTAAAACTGGTTTTAAATTCGGAACTCATTTTAGAGTATATTTTCCGGGTGCAGGTCCATATAAGGGGGAGAAATGGACTCACAGCAAGCATGTACTTCACGTATTTGCCAAAAAAAGTAAAATGCTAATATCTGAATGGGCAAGAGCGATTAGAGTTGCGCACTCTGTAAGAAAAACATTTGTTCTTGCGATTGAAGGTCAAAAAAAGCGTTGCA
>CAZHIX010000070.1:0-4265 GCA_964532715.1 Microcaldota archaeon
ATTCCGTCATTTTCACAACGCTGTACAGAATCAGAATCGTTTGGATCACATCTTGTTTCTCCCTCGTTTGTACAAGAATCACCATTGGTCATACCATTACAAAGATTCGTAGCATAATTACATCCGTCTGGACAATAAACTTGGTTTTCCCAAGTGCCATTTACACATTCCCACATATAGTTGGGATTAGAAGGATCGCACATTGTTTCTCCATCAGTGCACGCACTTTGTGCAAACGAAAAAGAAACAATGGATAATACCACAAAAAGTACCGATAACAATATATTTTTTGACAAAATGCTCACCTATTCGTATTTACTATTTCTGTGTATAATAATGTCTGAACAGGTTTATAAATATACATATAAGTTTATTTTTAGAAACAAAAGCTATTTACCCCACTTTTGAATTGCATTATGAAGTGAAATGTGTGTTTTTGCATATTCTTCAACAGAAATTTTTTTCATACTTGCATCTACTGCTTCACACATTGCTTTTGCGCCTTCATACGTTCCATTAGGATGACCGTGAACCCCACCGCCACCTTGAATTACCACATCATTTCCAAATGCACGAATGACATCTGGAACCTGAAGCGGACAAAGACCACCAGATGCGACCGAAAAAACTGGTTTTAAATTTGCCATTTTTGAATTTATTGCACCGTGTATTTGCAAAACTTCTGATTTTGCACCTTCCATTTTTCCAAACACAGCACCGATATGAAGCTGATCACAACCAGACATGCGCGCAAATTTTGCCAACACAAGCATAGATACACCGTGATTTTTCAAACGAGTAATTGCACCGTGCATTGCACGATGTGCATGAATAAACATTTTGAAATTCTGATGTCGTATAAATTGCACAGATGAAAAACCAGCAGTAAGAATATCAATCATCACAGAATTTGAACCTAAATCTTCTGCAAGTTCTGCACGCTTTAGCATTAAATGGGTAGGCCCAGTTATATTTGGACAATATATTTTTTTCGCACCACTTTGCGACTGCACTTTATCTTTTGCTTCAAGCATTTTTGCAATACGAGTTTCAAACTTTGAGAATGAATGAGAAGTTAGATTTTCATCATCTTTGACCAAATCAAGACCCCCAGACCATGAATCAAATGCAACTTTTGCAGATTCGCAGGGAGATAAACCGACTTTTGGTTTTACAATTGTTCCGACATGTGGTCTTCTTGATTTTTGAGTACCGATCATTTTTCTTATTCCCTCAACTCCGTATTTTGGTCCCTCAAATGTATTCGCATAATTGTTTGGAATTTGAAAATCTTCAAGCCGTAAAGCATCTAATTCTTTCATGCCAAAAATATTTCCCGCGATCGCAGATAATATCTGAGCAACGTTCCCATCTTCAAACAAATCGATTGGATATGCAATTTTGATTATACCAGATTTCTTATTTATATAAAATGCCTTTGCCTGCAATTTTTGTAAAACGCGTGCTTGCATCGTAGCAATTTTTGTCCACGTACCGATTGATGATTCAGCAGATATTGCTTGTGCAACGCTGTTTAGCGAATTGTTTTTATGAGCGATAACCTTGAAAGTCGCAATGAGATGTTTTTGTTCGTCTGGTTTGAAATTTAAATCTACATATTGAGAATAACCACCATATGCCATGCAAGATGCATGATTGCGAGGTTTATATTGCTTTTTGTCCAAAGTGTAGATATGAATATTTCAAAAGAGAAAGATTTCTCAAATTGGTTTAACACAATAATAACAGATGCCCAACTTGCAGACTTAAGATATAATGTAAAAGGATTTGTGGTATTTAGACCATGGGCTACAAAAAGCATAAAACTCATGTATAGTGCATACGAGAATGAACTTGAAAAAAAAGGACACGCACCTGCAATTTTTCCATCAGTAATTCCAAAAAAGAATTTTGAGATTGAAACAGAACACGTGAAAGGATTTATTCCAGAAGTTTTTTGGATTGAAAGAGCATCAGATAATGTTCTTGAAGAAAAACTGGCACTTCGTCCAACTTCAGAAACTGCAATGTATCAGATGTTTTCACTTTGGGTTCAGGGGCTTGTAGATTTACCACTAAAGATTTACCAGTCATGTCAAGTTTGGAGATATGAGACCAAAGCAACAAAACCGTTTTTTAGATCACGAGAGTTCTATTGGATTGAGGCACACGATGCATTTGCAACACAAAAAGAAGCTTGGCAACAAGTTGAACAAGACATGCAGATAAGTGAAGAGGTGGTGCACAATCAATTTGGCATTCCATTTATATTTTTTCAAAGACCGCAATGGGATAAATTTCCAGGTGCAGTTCACACGTTTGCTGCAGACACGCTTATGCCAGATGGAAGAGTTTTACAATTACCATCTACACATTTGTTGGGACAGAATTTTTCAAAAGCGTTTAATGTTAGTTTTCAAGACGATAAGGGACAAAAAGAATATGTATGGCAAACGTGTTATGGTCCATGTATTTCAAGAATTTATGGTGCAATGTTTTGCATTCACGGAGATGACAAAGGGATTATGATACCTTATGAATTCGCACCAGTGCAAGTAGTAATTATTCCGATAGCAAGTAAAGAAGTATCTGTTGATACGATTTCGAATTATGCAAAAAAAATTGAAAATATTCTTCTTGAATGTGGATTTAGAGTGAAGATAGATTTGTCTGATAATAAACCAGGATTTAAATACAACTATTGGGAACAAAAAGGAGTTGCTATAAGAGTTGAAATTGGCGCAAAAGAAATGGAGTTGGCAAAAGCAACATTACTTGCAAGAGATGGCAATAAACAAGACAAACAATTAGTTGATTTGGAAAATTTAGTTTCGCATATTAGAGATGAAGGAAAAAAATATTCTCAGCGACTTAAAAAAAGAGCAGATGAAAAATTTAGTGCGTCTATTCATACTGCAAAAACCTTAGAGGAACTTTCAGAAAAATTGAAGATTGGAGGACTTGTAAGAGTTCCTTTTTGTTCTGTTGAGAATGATGCAAAAGAACATGCAGATTTTATTAAAGAGAAATTTTCTGCAGATATACGGGGAATAAAATACCCGCATGAACCTGCACCGATTGACCAGAAGTGTATAGTATCGGATAAAAAAGCCACGTGTTGGGTTTATATTGCAAGACAATATTAGTTGACAAAAAAATACATAACCTAAAAAAAGCCCCCGCCGAGGATTGAACTCGGGACCTTTCGCTTACAAGGCGAACGCTCTACCGCTGAGCTACAGGGGCATTAAGTTTTTGATACAAGCATTTGGCAGGCGCACCTTTAAATAGATAAAGATTTCAAGTGTAATCTAATAATTTGTATTATGTTAGGTGTATTTATGGGCAAATTCGCAGAAGCTGATGCTCTGATTTCAAAAATAGTTATTTGCAAAAAATGCAAAACAAGAAATAAGAAAGGTTCTGACCACTGTAGAAAATGTGGTGCAGACGCATTCAGACCAAAAAGAAAGGATATTCGCGCAAAGAAGTAGGCATATCTTTTTTTGAATTCTTTTTGCAATATTTTTTGCAATCCATTTTTATTTTATCTTGTATCTTATTTTTATTATATCTATGGAGGGGTAGCAAAGCCTGGTCAAATGCGCAGGACTTAGAATCCTGTCCTTAGCGGTTCGTGGGTTCAAATCCCTCCCCCTCCAAATTTTGCCCTTGCGGGCAAAATTTCGACGCACAACACATGTTTTCGAAGCGTTCTTGGTTCTACTTTTGAGTTTTACATTTATGAAATTAAAGAGACCATATTTGTTCGTGGGTTCAAATGGTCAAACTACGACAGTAGTTTGAGCCACCAAAGGTTCAAATTGCCAAAAACAATTTGAACTACGACAGTGCAAAGCACTGGCTGTATGCTTTAGCACTTTGCGTGCCCTCCCCCTCCATTTTTGAGCTTCACTCAAAAATTCGACGCACAACACATGTTTTCGAAGAGTTTTTGGTTCTACTTTTGAGTTTTACATTTATGAGATTAAAGAGATCATATTTGTTCGTGGGTTTGAAGAGCCAGACAATACAAGCTAATAGTGATAAAGTGATAAAAGTATTCTCACATATACCCAGATTGAATAGAATACTGAATAAACTTAAGTGTAAATTGAATACTGCAATACTCGCATTTTTGAATATATCGGACAGTATTCGCGCTTTTATATGTTTATTAATAAGAATAAAACATCGTGGGAAAGTTGAGGTGAAGTAATGCAGAAAAAAGCAGTTGTTGTACAATTAGGTGGAGCTGCACCAGT
>CAZHIX010000071.1:0-1993 GCA_964532715.1 Microcaldota archaeon
AAACATTTGAAAAAACCAGTTTTGAGTGCAGGGATTAGAAAAAAACTAAATAGAATTGTTTATATATTAAGTTATATAGAATAGATATATGTGGTATAAAGACCAACGTATTATTGTTCCAAAACTCATAAAAAGATCTGCATTCGGTAGGTTTGAACCTGACGAACAGATTGCAAAAAAACAAGGAATACGCTACAAAAAATGGTCAGAAGTAATTCCGAATTGGTATGCAAATGCAGGTATAAATCGCCCATTCTTTAAATATATGATAAATGGTGCACATAGAGCTTATAGCGAAATAGTAGGTGCATACGAATCAAGAAATTATCAAGAAGTAATAGAATTAGAACATAATTACACCACAAACGCAAGAGAAAAAATAAAACTTGTTTTTGAAGATCCGAAAAGCACGATTTTGTTTGATTCTAATGGTTCTTGTGTGATATCAACCATAGCAAAAACACTTAGAGGAACTAATGAGAGTTTGCAAACATTTACGTTTTCAGATCAAGGCAGATTAGTTTATGCTGCACTTGGATTTGAAGCAAACAGTATGTCAGAATATAGATCAAATTTTGATCAGCAACGATGTCTTCTAGATGCACCCCCACCACAAATAAAAATTCAGGAAAACCCAAAACTACCCAAAGAAGTTAAAATCGTAGACATTTTCTATTCAGATAATAGGTATAAATCAGATGCTATCATAATTGATGAATATGAGAAAATTTTGAAAAATAATCCAGGATTGCAGATGGTTTTATTACTTCACGTTTCAAGAACTGGGAGACGCATGCCCATAGATGATTTGATAGAATTGACTCGCAAGATAAGAGATAATATTCACGTTTTTGTGGATGGATGCCAAGCGGTTGGAAGAGTGAGTTGGCAGGAAATAAAACGAGTTTATTCAAAATCAGATGGATACATATTTGTTGGACACAAAGCGCTTGGATCAATGATTTGCGCAGTTGCAGTTTTGAAAAAAGGTATTGAACAAAAATTTGCAAACACTATAAAAAATTCGCTACTGCACACACACAAACTTTTTCAATTTGAAACAGAAAAAATGAATAAAATGATTTTAGACGTATGTGAAAAAAACTCAAAAGAATATTATTTTGTGTCTGCACCAGAAGCAGTATCGTTGTCTGAAGCAGTTGAAGATAACTATTATAATTTTTGGAAATATCATAAGATAATTGCAGATAAAAAAGAGAATATCACTAGATTTCTAAAGGAATATGATTGCATAAAAATGAACATGAATAATTGTCCGACGGTAGATGACATTATTTCCTTTAACACAGAACCACTAGAGATGGCACCATATCTAAAACAATATTTGCAAAGAGCAGATCCGCCCATAACAATTGCACCACTCACAAATAATATGGCGATAAGAATTGCCATAGATCCAAAAAGCAAATATCTTACAAGGTCATTAGAGTATTTGAAGATAAAACTTGATGAAGCCATCAAAGAGTTTGAATTGCAGAAATGAACTCCTAGTATATCATATTTATTAACAAAGTAAAAAAGATATAAAATAGTTAATAACAATTATACTTATATTTATTAATACAAATAAACATACATAATTTGGTGCTTTAATGAAAAACATAATTTTCGCAATAGTTTTTAGTTTAATTTTTGTATTTGGTTGTATAAGTCTAAATGATGCAGATGTCTCTAAAACGCAAAATACTAATGGACAGAAGATAGTTGCATTAGTATCAATACCACCCCAAAAAGAATTTGTCAAAAATGTAGCAGGAGAAAATGTAGAGATTATTTTGCTTGTTCCACCTGGTGCAAGCCCACACACTTATGAACCGACCCCGGCTCAACTTGCAAAAATATCTGAAGCTGAGGTGTATTTTATAGTGGGTTCTAATATAGAAATTGAAAAAATATGGTTAGATAAAATACAAAAAATTAATCCAAAAATGCAGATTGTAAATACAAGTGAGAATATAAAAATGATAGATAT
>CAZHIX010000071.1:2003-4144 GCA_964532715.1 Microcaldota archaeon
AAAAGCACACTCATGAACATGAGGAAGATATTGCAACAAATGAACAAAACGAACACAGGGAGTTCGATCATGAGCAGGATTATCAAATAAAACAGATAGAAACAGAACTAGAACACGAAGATGAACATCATACGCAAGCAAAAGATCCGCACACATGGACATCAATAAAAAATGTAAAACTCATGGCGGATGAGATTAAAAATTACATGCAAAATTATGATGAAAAAAATTTTGAAGTTTACGAGAGAAACACACAAGATTATGTAAAGAAACTTAATGATCTTGATGTTAATCTAACAAAATTATTATCAGCAAAACAAAAACAAGCGTTTTTTGTTCATCATCCGGCATGGGGATATTTTGCAAATGATTATGGATTGGAGCAGATTGCAATAGAAACACTTGGAAAAGAACCTACACCAATACAACTTACACAAATAATACAACAAGCAAAAGAGCAGAGTGTGAAAATAATTTTTGCATCACCTCAATTTAGCACAGAATCTGCAACCACGATTGCACAACAAATAGGGGGACAGATTGTTTTAATAGACCCACTTGATGAAAATTATTTACAGAATACACAAAACATAGCACAAAAAATTTCAATAGCGATAAATGGTAGTGGGAATGAAACATAGTGAAAACGAATGCAAAGATATAGCCATATGCGCAAAAATATTAGCTTTAGCTATGGAAAAACACAGGCTTTAGAAAATGTAAGTATTCGCATAAAACATAGAAGTTTTGTGAGTATAATGGGTCCAAACGGCGGTGGAAAAACTACATTTCTAAAACTTATTTTAGGGATTTTTCAACCAGATTGTGGAGAATTAAAAGTATTTGGATTAGACCCAAAAGACGCAAGAAAATACATCGGATACGTTCCTCAGATAAATGAATTTAACAAAGATTTCCCGGCAACAGTTCTTGAAGTAGTGCTTATGGGTATGAGTGCAAATAAATTATTTTTTAAAAGATATACTAAACACGAGATTCAGACAGCACATGAATGCCTAAGGCAAGTAGATATGATTGAACTAAAAGATAGACAGATAAATCAATTGTCAGGAGGACAGATACAGAGAGTATTGATTGCGCGAGCGCTTGCACGAGGTCCAAAAATATTGCTTTTAGATGAGCCTATATCAAATGTTGATTCAAAGATGCAAAAATCCATATATGCACTTTTGAAAAAATTAAAACAAAATATGACGATTATTATAGTAACACATGATATCACTACGACCAGTGCATACGTTGATGAAATTGCATGCTTAAATGTGAAGTTGCACCACCATGGAGACATAACAGGTGCAGTAAATGCACTTTCAAACATGTCAAATTGTCCAGTTGAGATATTGGCACATGGTGTTGCACATAGAGTATTGGGTGAACATGATGATTGAAATTTTTTATTATCAGTTTGCTCAAAATGCAATAATTGCAGGTATTTTGGCATCCATTACATGCGCAATAATTGGTACATTTGTAGTTTCAAATAAAATGAATTCACTTGCAGGCGCAATAGCACATGTGAGCTTTGGGGGAATAGGACTTGGATATTACTTGGGGATAAATCCATTAATTAGTGCAATCCCATTTACGGTTGGTGCATCAGCAATCATTGGTTACATTCAAGAAAAGATAAAAACAGATGTTGATTCGCTTATTGCGATGATGTGGGCAGTTGGGATGGCACTTGGAGTTTTGTTCATACATTTTTCTTTAGGATATGCACCAGATTTAATGAGTTATATTTTTGGAAATATACTTACAGTTTCACTTGAGCAAATATATTTGATGAGTATTTTGCTTGTGATAATTGTTGGTTGCGTGGCCATATTTTTTGAAAAACTCAAGGCGATGTCGTTTGATGAGCAATTTATGCGTGCAAGTGGAATGAATGTTTTTGCATATAGACTTTTACTTTTAGCACTTGTTTCGCTAAGTATAATATCAATGATAAAAATAGTTGGAATAATACTTGTGATTGCATTACTTTCTATACCTGCACAAATTGCAAAACGCTTTTCAAATTCTATTTTGAAAATGATATTTGTGAGTATAATTCTGAGCCTTGTTTTTGTGATGGGGGGGCTTTTAATCTCGTTTGCATTTGACCTGCCATCGGGAGCTAC
>CAZHIX010000072.1:0-4107 GCA_964532715.1 Microcaldota archaeon
TATTATTGGGTTAGCATTTATGGCCCCATTTATTTTTGTCTTAAATTTCAATTGTCCATCTGCAGAATTTAGTGAGACTACTGTTCCGTCAATACTGCCAAAAATAATAGAATCTTCAAATTTAATCGGGTTTGTCGTTATCCATCCTTGCGTGTTGTATATCCATTCAGTTTGACCTGTTTGAGAATTTATTGCAATAAGTCTTGCTTGTGTTGTTGGTATGTAAACTTTTGAGTCTATAGGTGTAGCGCATGCTTTGTATAATTTTCCGCTTGTAATTGTCCATTTCGCAAATCCTTCTTTTGTGTATGCGCTCACTTTATCGTCATAATGCACATAAACCATCGCATTGTCTGCTTGTGCGCATATACCATCATTCAAATCTCTTTCAAATATTTTTGCACCATTAGTATAAGCCAATGCAACAATCCTATCTTCATAAACTGCATATACTATTTCATTATTGTATTCAATATCTTTTAGAACTACTTTTTGTTGTGTAGTTTGATTGAGTGTATATTTCCACTTAGTGCTAAAATCGTTTGTAGATATCGCAAATATATCTCCACTGTTAGTTCCTACAATTAGTGTTGAATCTATCATATGCATTCTAATATTTGTGGACGAATTTAGAGAATAAACTATTCTGGATGTTCCATCATTTTGATTTACTGAATAAATAAATCCACTTTGCGAAAGCGCAAAAATAGTACTCCCGTCATGAATAGGGGCGCACGCAAGTACGGAATTGAATCTTGAGGCGTCCATCCATTTAGAACCGCAAAAAATTATAGAAGATAAAAATAAAATAGAAAATAAAATTATTTTAATGTTTTTCATCACTTGCACCTAACAGGGAATCGTATTCCCCGTTAATAAGGCTTTTTCTTGCATCTCTTGGATCTTTTGAATCAATAGTCACGCCCATTGAAACACAAGTTCCAAATACCTCGCTTAATTGGTCTTTTGCCGTCTTTGCAAGTGTTGTTGTAGCTTTTGCCTTTGCAATCTTTAGTGCTTGTGCAAATTTGAGATCTCCGACGATTTTTGGATCGTCTTTACCTCCCTTTTTACCCAGTTCTATTCCTAACTCTTTTTTGATCATTTCTCCAGTTGCTGGAGATCCAATCTCAAAGCGCCATTTTTTTGTGGCTTTATCAACTATCACTTTTACTGGGACTTTTATACCGGCAAACGCACTTGTTTGCTTATTCAAATCCGCTACAAGCTGTCCAATATTAACTCCCATCGGAGCAAGAGCTGGCGCCAAAGGTGGACCTGCGGTCGCTTTTGCGCCTTCAACTATCGTATTAATTATCGTCTCTGCCATTAAAGTATCACCTAAATTAAGAGTATTTTGACTACGTGCTTAGGTATTTTTAGGTTTATATGGGTTTTGATTGCACGGGCTTTGCACATAATCGCAAGATTACGCTGTGCTAATCAAAAACTTATTTGCTAAATTTCGCAAAATCAAATACAAACTATCAGTCTGCTATTCACAATCTTAATCGTTATTCTCTGTTTTTAGGAGTGGAATTCTTGGCGCATTTAATCTCTGTTCTTTGAAATGCTCCTTTTATATTCGTGTCCACTACCTGTTTTCATATAATCTAATATTTGTCTTTTTATATTCTCTGAAGACTCGTATGACAATCCATCTATGTGTGCAGTAAGACTGGATTGTCCTGAAGCTGTAGATATATGCAAATCATAAAGTCCAAAAAGCTGATCAAACACATCCTGATCAACATAAACATCTTGAATTCTTGAATATGGTAATGTCGTTTCACCATATGTAAAAACTCCTTCTTTGATTACTAAATAGTCATTTTGCAAATCATAAAAATAGCGATTAAAATGTAGTTGTTCATAAGAATATATAGAAATAGCACACAATCCAAACGATAACATCAAAAGTCCAATTGTCGCATTAGATCCCAATATTTGTATTATAATTGATGAGAAAAAAAATAATGTAAATGCAACTGCCCAAATTATGGACACCATTGTAACTATAGTTTTTTTTACCACTTTTTGATGCAGTATTGGCCATCGTATGCATGTTGGTGTTTTATTCTTCTCTATATTTTCATCTTTTTTTTGCATTAAAACTCATCTCTTTTATCTAAAATTATCCAAGTAGCATTTTTATAGCTTGGGAGATTAGAAAAAACATCCAATTTAGTAATGGGTGTATGTATTTGGAGAAAAATTACGATGTTATAGTAGTTGGCGCAGGTCCTGGTGGTTCCACAACCGCAAGTTATCTTGGTAGGGCTGGAATAAAAACACTTCTTTTAGACAAGGCAAAATTTCCAAGAGACAAAACATGTGGCGATGCTCTTTCTGGAAAATCTATGTCTGTTATTAGAGAATTAGGTCTTCTAAAAGAAATAGAAAAACATCCACATGCGCGAATTGATGGAGTTATTTTCTCATCTCCTAGTGGGGAATCAATTGAGATCCCTTTCTCTAAAAAAGATCCAAATCGCGATGAGGGTCGCGGGTATTGCATGAAACGTATTCATACTGATGATATTTTTTTCAATACTGCAAAAAAAACAAAAAACGTAGTCGTAAAAGAAAAAATACAAATAACAAACGTAATAATGCAAAATGGTTATGCAGTTGGGGTTGAAGGTATAGATTTAAGTAGTAATGCACGACCCACAGTTCAATATAATGCAAAAATAATTGTAGGCGCAGATAGTGTAAATTCTGCAGTTGCAAAATCTGTTCTTGGTGAGTGTGCACAACTTCATCCAAAGCATTCTTGTGATGCTGTTCGTGGTTATTATAGTGGAATAACTGGTCTTAGTGGTAAGATAGAAATTCATTTTTTTGATAGTGTTCAGCCCGGATATTTTTGGATTTTTCCTCTTGAAAACAATACTGCTAATGTAGGGCTTGGTATGTTATCTTCTGATTTGCAAAAAATTATGAAAAACAAAAATAAAAATCAGATACACCTTCTTAAGGACGCAATAAAAAATGAGAAAATAATCAAAGATAGGTTCAAAGATGCAAAACTAATTGGTCAATTGAGTGGGTGGAGACTACCTTTCGGTTCGCATAAAAGACAAGTTGCCGGAGACGGTTGGGTTCTTGTTGGAGACGCAGCTTCTTTAGTGGATCCTTTCTCAGGTGAAGGTGTTGGAAACGCAACTCTGTCTGCAAAACTTGCAAGTGAGCAGATAAAAATTGCTCTTGAAAAAAATGATTTTAGTATTAACTGTCTTGGGGTTTATCAAAAACGCCTGCGCGAAAAACTTGGGCCTGAGCTTGATACTTCATATAAAATGCAAAGACTTGGGAAAATAAAATTTTTGCTCAATATGGTCGTGAAAAAGGCACGTACAAGTAAAACTGTAAGTGAACTTATATCTGCCTCTTTATCAAATGAAAAAACCAAAAAATCGTTTGAGAACCCACTTTTTTATCTAAAGATTTTATTTTGTTAATCTTTAGTTTTTTCTATTTTTTTCTAAATATTTTACACTCGTAAAACTGCAAATCATTTTTAAATGTTGCATTTAATTCTAAATTATACTCATCGACGTAATGTATTGTGTTCACCGACGATTTAAAAAACCAAAAGCTTTAAATACCACTCGCACCCTCATTAAGTTATCATCTCCCACTTTGTGTTATACAAAGCGCGCTTTTTGTAATAAAAAAAGCATTAGAGATGGTTTTACTTAACGCCTGTGAAATCAGGTAAATTTTTATGCTAATTAATGATGAGGTGGATATATGTCATCTAAAAAATGCCCAGAATGCCAAAGCACAAAACTTATCCGTGATTATGCAAAAGGAGAGCTTGTGTGCGGTCAATGTGGAATTGTGATTGAAGAAAATATTGAAGATCACCGACCTGAGTGGAGAGCCTTTGATTCAGAACAGAGAGAAAAACGTGCTCGTGGTGGTGCGCCAATAAAATACATGCGCCCAAACAAAGGTCTTGTAACTGAAATTGATCAATATAATCGTGATATTCGTGGTGCAAAAATATCCCCAAAAAAACAAGCACAACTTTATCGTATGAGAAAGTGGCATAAGCGTGCTTCTATTGCAACATCAATGGAAAGAAATCTTGCAATCGCA
>CAZHIX010000073.1:0-3948 GCA_964532715.1 Microcaldota archaeon
ATTTTCATTCTGATAAACTTCTAAGACAACTCGTGTAGCTTTTTTTGTTGCCCCAATCTGTATATCAATGTATTTTCTTTCATATTCTTGTGCATATACAACTGCAACAATCTCTTCTTTTACTACCCCTGTTTCTGTGTTCTGTTCTGTTTTTTGCATCTGTTTTGGTTGTGCCAAACATTCATCCACTGTAAACATAGTCTGTCCAAAATTATATCCATCTTTTTTTGCTACAAAATCATATTTTCCAACTGGTCTGTCTTTAAATACTCCAAAACCTTGCTCATTTGTGGTTATCTCAGATATGTATGCTCTTCCTCCACCATGAGAATATAATTTAACCAATGTGTTTGCAAGTGGCTTATTTGCATAATAAGTTCTAACCACTATATTCTCGTTCAAACACGCATTTGATTCAAGTTTAATCTCTATTTGTTTTTCCCAAGATGAAAAATCTGGGCGTGTATCTTCAAAAGTATCAAAACCCGCACCAAAAGCTTCATCACTTCCAGACCAATGCGTGCGCGACTTTTGTTCATAATCTACAATCTGCGTCATGTTTTTACTTCTATAACTCTGTTCTTCACACCCACACGGACCTTTATACAAGCATACACAATATTTACTACTAACCAAATTTAGTAATATCACAATTAATAGCGCAATCACAATCATTTTTCGCATATATTACTTTCGCATCATTCATTTAAATACTTTCCCTTTATATCCATAATTTATAACTTATTGATTATTGGAGTTCAGAGATTTTCACTTTGATATTTTCCACTATACCCAGTTTCAACCTCATTTTGCATTTGCATAAAAACAAGCTGTGCTAATTTCGCATCTTTTCTAATTACAATCCCGTGCAAATTCTCAACAACCAATAATGCCTCGCTTCGTCCCTTATATCCCGGATCCCAGACTGCAGTTGCTACAAACGCCCCCATTCTGAGTAACGATGAACGACTTCTTGCAATCGCAACTAAATTTTTTGCAATTTCAACTGTCTCATTAAAAATTATTTTATATGCCCCACGTTCAAGTACAATCTGGGAACCTTTCCAATCAATTTTTTTATATTGAGGTAATTTTCTTTTGGAATTATCCCCATCTATTATCCCCTGTGTTTCAAATGAATAAATAGACTCTACGCTCAAATCTATTCCTGCAGGTTGAATTTGTTCATCCCACTTCGTTCCATTCACAACTTTCATCCGTTCAATTTCTTTTCCACTAATAATCATAACATCCCCGTTTAACAATTTAAACTAAAAATCAAGTTTCTGTTTTTGTTCAGTGTTCATAATTTCAAACCTAACAAATAAAAACAAATTCACACAATATCTATTTCATTCAAGTTGATTATTATGCTTCGTTCACCTGTAGTTTGCATCTTGGCCCACGTAGATCATGGAAAAACGTCAATTCTTGATTACATCCGAGGTTCAGCCATAGCAAAAAAAGAAGCAGGTGCAATCACTCAAATGATTGGCGCGTATTATCTTCCAAGAGATACAATTATTCATGTTTGTGGTTCATTAGAAAAATTGGCAACCGAATCACTAAAAGTTCCCGGTCTTTTATTTATCGATACTCCCGGGCACGAAGCATTCACTTCAATGCGCGAGCGTGGCGGTTCAATCGCAGATATTGCAATATTAGTAATTGATATAATGCAAGGAGTTCAACCTCAAACCGAGGAATCTTTGAAAATATTAAAAGCAAACAAAACTCCATTTGTAATAGCCTTAAACAAATTGGATTTAATCCCGGGATGGAAAGTGCAAAAAACATCCTCCTTTTCTCAAGCAATAAATATGCAAACTCCTCAGGTTCAAACCTATGTAGATGAACGTTTATACACTATCGTTGGGAGACTAAGCGAGATTGGGTACGAATCAGAACGTTATGATCGCGCGCAAGATTTTACAAAACAATTATTGATAATTCCAACCTCTGCGAAAACCGGGGAGGGTATGGCAGAACTTCTTTTATATCTGGCAGGTCTTTGCCAAAAATTTTTATCAAACGATTTAATCTCACAAGAGCAAAGTTCTGCTAAGGGCTCAATACTGGAAGTAAAAGAAGAAAAAGGTCTTGGAACTACTATTGACGTTATAGTCTATCAGGGCACGATACGCAAAAACGATTTAATCGCATTTGCTACTTTAGATGGCCCAAAAGTTGCAAAAGTGCGCGCACTTCTGCGTCCTCCATACCCTGGTGAAATAACTAGTGGTTCTCTAAAATATGTTTATGAAGATCAAATGCACGCTGCTTGTGGTGTAAAAATATATGCACCCGAACTTGAAGGTGCGCTTGCAGGCTCTCCGATATCTGTAGTATCAAGTGAAACCCTTGATCAAGAGATTTCAGATCAAATAAAATCAACTCTTGATAAAATATTGGTAGATGAGCAGGACGTTGCAGGTGTGATTGTAAAAACCGACACTTTGGGCTCTGCAGAAGCTCTTTTGCGTTTATTGAGATTTTCAAATGTGCCTATTCGTCAAATATCAATTGGGGTAGTAAACAAAAAAGACGTTATTTCTGCTCATTCAAGTTCAATCCAAGATAAATATGTGGGTGCAGTCCTTGCTTTCAATGTTGCAGTCTTAGCAGATGCGCAAGATGAGGCAAAAAAATGTTCAATCCCAATTTTCAATTCAAAGATAATCTACAATTTACTTGACAAATATGTAGAATGGGCCAAAGAAGAAAAACAAAAAGACACCTCTCAAATACTATGTTCTACTACGTATCCTGCTCGTTTTGTGATACTCCCAAACTGTTTTTTCAGACTTTGCAAACCTGCAATATTTGGTGTAGAAATAAAGACTGGTATTCTAAAAGCAAAGGCTCCTGTAATGCTTTATGGTGGTCAAATTATAGGAACAATAAAAGCTATACAACTTGATGGGAAAAGTGTTGATCAAGCAAAAGAAGGCGATAAAGTAGCAATTTCTATAGATGGCCCCTATTGTGGAAAAACTTTTAGAGCTGGCGATGAAATATTAACATTTTTGAATCGTGTGCAATCTAAAACTCTTCTTGAAAAATGCTCATCTTCGCTTGCAGATAAAGAAAAAGAACTCATTAAAACCATATTAGAAATCTCAGCTAACAAATAAAACACAACGTTTAATTTATCCTCTCATTTAATTTTTGTTAGCATCAATTCCAAACTAAATTATTGAAAAATCAATTGAGCTTATACCTTTCATAATGCAAATTTTTTTGTATAGTTGTTTTATTCTTTCAGGCTCTCCTTGGACTATTAAAATATCCAAACAACCGCTTTTGCTATGGTGGTGTAAAATCGTTCGTACCAAGTCCTCATATCCTAAAATCGTGGTTGTGGCATCTGATTTATGTAAATGATTATGCGATATCATAAATACGACTGTGTTGTCGTTTGTTATATCTGAAATCTCTTTTTGGTCATCACAAAATTTACTTACTGCGTGTGAAATTAATTTTGAGCGACTTTTCATCCCAGTTATTTGCATTATTTTATTCATCTGTTCAACTTGTTGGGGTCTAATAGAAACACTAATAATTTCTATATTTTTTCTGTGCACATGCTCATTATCCTCAAATTGGGTTAAAGACCCCGCAACTCGATCGACGGCTAAAGCCGTCGGTGCACCAACGCCTGTGTACAGGCGTTGATTGCGTTGCGGGTCCAATTTGGGGATAGACTGCCGAATGAGGGATACCCCACTGCTTGCAGTGGGGACTCTTCGGCGGGCTTCATCAGGCTTTTTAATCAAGTGTTTAGTATCAAAATCTTTTTTCATGTGTTCTCCCATTTTTATATAATATTCTGTGAACTCCATCTATATCTGCATTCTTTATTGTTTTCTATAGTTATCTATCTCGCATTCGTGTTTTATTGTCAAGCTGACGAAAACCGCCCACTTTGAGTGGGCGGTTGATGTACAG
>CAZHIX010000074.1:0-3895 GCA_964532715.1 Microcaldota archaeon
ACCTGCGCCGATAATCATGAGCATTGAAACAACTGGGAGAACTTGCATGAGTTGATAACACATGCAACCAGCTGCAATTCGTATGCGATCAAGGCCTTCTCCGCTTTGAGCAAAGCCAATTGCAGATGCGCTTACAAGCGCAAGTGATGAATACATAGCAGATTTTATTTTATTCAGCGACATAAAAACACCAGCATAAACAAATTCATGGAGCGCATGAGGATAATTTACAGAATGTGTTTCCCTCAATCTTGTTTGTATTATTATATAGTATATCCAACACATTTGGTGCAACAACTACTATGAGTATTCCAATAACTGCACCAATAAGCATTGCAGTCGCCCAAGTATTTGCACGCGCTCTTGTTTCTGCACCCATCATCTGACCTGCGGCATAAACAACACCTGCGCCGATAATCATGAGCATTGAAACAACTGGGAGAACTTGCATGAGTTGAGCACACATACAACCTGCGGCTTTTCCAACATTTTCTAAACCACCAGTCGTTGCAAACGCGACACTTGATGCACCTAATGTGGCAAACAATGAATATAATGAAATTTTTATTTTATTCAACGACATAAACACCTACCTACAACATCTAGTCTATAGTGAATATGAATAAAAACATTTAAAAAACAAAACCGCAAAGACAAAACGCTTGCAAAAAATCAAAAAAGAGTAAATTAAGGAGTGCACTCACAGACTCCACTACCAACTACTCCGATTCCATGATTAGGATAAAGCGTATTTAGAACGGAGGGAGCTACAACCACAATCAATATACCAATAACTGCACCCAAAAGCATTGCAGTCGCCCAAGTATTTGCACGTGCTCTTGTTTCTGCACCCATCATCTGACCTGCGGCATAAACAACACCTGCGCCGATAATCATGAGCATTGAAACAACTGGGAGAACTTGCATGAGCTGGCAACACATGTCGTTTACTGCAGTTTTTAGATTTGTAAGACCAGTTGTTGATGCACTCAAAAATCCAACTAACATAAAAATAGCAAATAAAGATGACAATAGTTTAATTTTGTTTGACAACGAATCCACCTCACTGTGATTTTGACACGTGAGATATTTATAATCATATTTATAGACTAGCGTGCTCAAAGATTGAATATGATTTGCGGAATTGACGAAGCTGGACGAGGATGCATAATAGGTCCGATGGTGATTGCAATTGCTACGATTGAATCTATGGACGAATATAAACTCAAAGAAATTGGAATAAAAGACTCAAAATTACTTACACCAAAAAGAAGAAATGAACTATTAGCACATTTAACAAAAATGTGTAAGACTGATTACGTGATAATAGAAGCAAAAGAGCTTGATGAGCTTATGGATAAAATGAGCCTTAATGAAATTGAAGCACTTAAGATTGCAGAGTTGATAAAAAAACAGGATACAATAAAGACTGCGTATATTGACTCTCCTGATTCAATAGCTTCAAACTTCTCAAAAAGAATCAAAAAATATTTGCCAAAAACAAAAATAAAACTAATTAGCGAAAATAAAGCAGATAGAAATCACCCAATAGTTTCTGCTGCTTCAATTGTTGCAAAAACAAAAAGAGATGAAATAATTGAGCAAATAAAAAAGGAGTTAAAATACGATTTTAATTCGGGATATACGTCAGATTCAATAACTATTGAATATGTTAAAAATAATCTAACAAACACAAAATTAAACCAATACATAAGACATAAATGGAAAACGCTTGAGAGATTAAAACAAGCAAGAATTAGCGATTATTAAAAAAACTATAAAGATAAAAATTATATGGAGAAATCTTTGCAACGACCTTTACCTGCCAAGTGAATTGCTTGAGCAAGAGAAGATACTGTTTTTGAAACGTCTCCGCCCTCTATTGCAGTCCCGATTTGAATTATATCCGCACCTGCTTTTATGATTTCTTTTGCTTGCATAGTGGTTCGCACCCCCCCACCTACTATGTAGGGAATTGAGATCGAACTTGAAATCGCTTTTACCATGTTTGCAGGTATAGGTCCATCTGCAGGGTTTGAACCAGCATCAGATAAGACAAAATTTGCACCCATAAATTGGGAAGCAAGAGCAGTTGCGGCTGCCAAAGCGGGCTTTGAACGTGGAATCTTATTTGCATCTCCGACCCAACCAACTGTTCCTCCGGGTTCAACCACCATATAACCTAAAGAAAGAGGTTCAACTTTGTATTGTGCAACCGTTGGTGCAGCCAAAATTTGTGCTCCGCTTATCCAATATGGATTTCGTGAATTTAGCATGCTCATAAAATAAAGAGCATCTGCATATTTTGAAACAGTTGTAACATTTCCAGGAAACAGTATAAGTGGAACAGAAATTGCATTTTTTATTTCTTTTACAACTGTGTCTAAAAGCTCTCCACCTACACCAGTTGAACCACCTACAAGCACGTAATCTGCACCTGCTTGCGCAGATGTAATTCCGGCGTTTATTGCTAAATCAAGACTTGAATAATCCAGTGGATCAATAAGCGCCGCCATTAATGCGCCTTTCTCATGAAGAGAATCCAGTAGATATTTTTTTGTTTTTCCCATTTGAAACTACCTTTGATTTTTTTCCCTAAACTCTGATACTACATGCTCAATGCCTGTTTTAAATGCTACCTTAGGCTCAAATCCAAGCTCATTTTTTGCTTTTTTGGTGCAGAATTGTCTATCACGATAAAGTTGTTCAATCATGTCAATAGTTATACTCGGGTGCTTGCCGATGAGTTTTTTGTAAGTGTTGACCAAATAGACAGCAAACTTTACTATATGATAATTTGCATGTGATGTAGGCGGACTGACTCCTAAATACTTTGATGCCAGAACTAAAAGTTCTTTTTGAGTAAGTGGTGGATTATACGAAAGTATAAAACGTGAACCAGAATTTACATTTGCATCTAAAGATTTGATTATGGCATCGCAAACGTCATCAGAGTGAATTAGTGGAATATGATTATTACCGTCCCCGATTATTTGCATTTTGTTTGCAAGTAGTTTTTTTAAAATTGCATAAAAACCTATAGAGAAATTTGAACCGTAAATCATTGCAGATTCAAGCACAATAGTCTTGAACTTATCAGAATAGGATAAAACTACATTTTCAGCTTCAATTTTTGTTTTAGAATATGCATTGTCAGCAACACGTGCACAATTTTCATCAGTTATTGCACAGAGTTTTTTACCATAAACACAAATAGAGCTTATGTGTATAAAACGTTCAAGGGAATTTGGAGCAGATTCTAGAAGTTTTTTTGTTGGTTCTACATTTGCCAGTCTTAACTTTTGTTCACCTAAATGCAATAAGCTACTCCCAGTAATGTTGACAATGTGAGTTACGCCACTCAAATCTTTTTTTAGTTGAAAACAATCCTCAAGTTCATAATCAACAAAACGACAAAAAACATTTTTTGGTATATTCTCAACTGAGTTCCCAGAGCGTAAAAGTGCCACAGTATTATATCCTGCTTTTGAAAGCTTGTTTAAAAGAGTTATACCAAGTCTTGATGAAGCTCCGGCTACTGCTATTAACATGTTTGAAATAGTGAATGCGAACAAATAAAATAATGTGCACACAACAATAAGACTTGCAGATGAAGATATCGAGGTATTACTGACACCTCTAAATTCTAAAATAGAGGAAATGGCGAAATCTTTGAGTTCGGATGCATAAATATTTAGCTTACACCCAACATTGCAGTTAGTATCATTACTATTGCAAAACCAGCTGCAACTGTTGCCAAATTGAACTTTTTAACAAATCTAATTATTGCATCAATCGTCATATACCCAAAAACAAAAGATGAACCTGCAAGCAAAACAGCTTGTACGATATCAAATGATGAAAAATTAATATCTAGAAAATAGAATAAAAGTTC
>CAZHIX010000075.1:0-3719 GCA_964532715.1 Microcaldota archaeon
TCGTATGGGTTATGGCTTGCAGTTATCATTATGGCTGGACATTTTTTCATTTGACTATACAATGAGAGTGTGGGCGTTGGGCAAACTCCCAAATCATATGCATTTGTGCCAGTTTGCATCGCACCACTTAAACTTGCGCTTTTTAGCATTTGACCGCTCTGTCGTGAATCATATGCAATTGCAACTTGTTTTTTTGCTGTGCAAAAAACAGACGAGACTCTCATTACAAGTTTGGGGTTCACTTTTAATGGGCACAAATCTCTAATCCCACTTGTTCCAAAAATACTCATAATAATACTCTCTCTAAACTCCATTCACATACATTTTGCAGTCAAATAGTTTAATAAAGTCATTGAAGATAATCATGTGTGAGTTTTAGATATAAAAAAGGTCAGGGCTCCATGGAATACTTGGTGCTTCTTGCCATTGTGATAATCGTTGCACTCATAGCTATAGTGCTTTTAGGCGGTTTTACTACTGGTATTTCTGGTACGATGGATGCTCAATCCAAATCTTATTGGACTGGACCGGTTAGACCTTTTAGTATAAGTGAATGGGCACAAATAAACGACACCGTATATCTGGAAATTAAAAACAAAGAAACCGATCGTTTAGTACTTACCAATATTAGCTTTAATGGTCAGATGAGAAATCTTAGCGGTAGTGGTTGGACATTCGGTCCTGGGGCAACGAAGAGTCTCGCATTTGATGGATTTACTGAGTGCAATCATCAATCGTTTGATTATTTTGAATACAATATTGTCTTTTATTACGATTCTAGTTCAATATCTGGCAGAGCCCAAGTGGGTTCAAAACCAATTGCAGGTTCATGCTCATTCCAATAATAATCGGTTAAGTGCTATCGCACCAAGTCTTTTTTATGTGTTAATGTGTTTATCTTAAGTATGGAACATTCATGTGGTTTTGTGCTCTTTCGTCAAGTTGGAAAAAATAGGTATTATCTTCTTATGCATTACAAAGCGGGTCATTGGGATTTTCCAAAAGGGCATATAGAAGATGGTGAGACTCAAGTTCAAACTGCATGTCGTGAGCTTGTGGAAGAAACTGGTATAAGGAACGTTCAAATAATTCCTGGGTTCAAATACGAATATGATTATGAATTTGGAACAGATAAAAACAGAAAAGCGAAAAAAGTTACATTCATGATTGCAAGAACCGAACATATACGCACAAGACTTTCTCATGAACATATGGGTGCAAGATGGGTGCCATATAAACGGGCTATTAGTATGCTCACATTTGAGAATGCAAAAAAGATGCTTAGTGCCGCCGAAGAACATTTGCAAAAAAACATTGATTTGCAGACTACCAATTCAAATCACTAATAAGATGATGCAGGCAAGAATGTGAATTTACATCCAATATTTGTTCTAAATGTGTTAATGTTATAAATTTTTGCACAACCAAGTGAAAAAAACAGTCCTAAATTAGCGCAATACGACAGAGGCGGGATATAACTCAAGTCAATACCGAAATGATGACCTATCCCAGTCTTTGCATATTTGGCAGATAATTCGTAATAATTATATTCAAACTTTGCATCTGCTTGTATAAAACTTAATTTCTGAGAATTATAATTAAGATGGGCATGAATTGCAGGGGTAAAAATAACTTTATTTAAGGGGATACGTAAGCTGAAATCCATTTCAGTACTCGGAACAAAACTTATATTATGAGAATTTGGAATAAGATCAAACGAATTGATACTTTTACCATCCAAAGTCCTAAATGAAGATGCATCAAAGTTGTGAGAAAGACTAATAGATGTATTTGAAAGTGAATAATCTAAACCAAACCCAAGACCATAATTAAACATGTATATCTGGCCTTGTTTTGCAAAATTAAAGCTTTGATTATTATCGTTAAATTGTCCAACATTCATGCGTGTTAAGTTGCTAAAGGAAAACAACGCCCCCTGAGAAGTTTTTAAATTAACCCTAAACGAAGAATAATCAGACATAGATTGAGATAGAGTTAAATTCGCGTTAGAAAATACTCCAATCGCATTCTCCCAAGAAGTATTAGCTCCAATTTCTAATAATGAAGATTGAGGATTGAGCGAAAAACAAAATGCTGAAGAAAAGTCTAACATATTTGTTTTTTTAAAGCCAAGAAAATTATTAAAAAGAGTATCTTCTTGCACTTCGTATTTTTGGTATTGATAATTGACTAAAAAACCTCTGTTTTGACTTTTCTCTAAATAGTTTTCTATTGTTTTTGATAAGTAATTATCATAAACCTGACGAAGATTATTAACTTGTGATAAAGAGAGTGAATTTTCATAAGAAGAATATGTAGATATATCAAAATCAACTCCAGTTTGAAATTTCACATAAGATAATGGGTACTGGTTAAAATTGGATGAAACAGTTTGAACTTTGGGTTGAGGCTTGGACGTATTCAAATGATAAAATAAAGAATTATTAGAAATTTCTTGAGAAAAAATAGTTGAACTAAGATTCATTGCAGATGAAAATGTCGGGTTCAAAAATATGTTGAAAAAGATCCAAACTCAAACGATTTTGAAAAAGAAGAAGTTTCTAAAGAGTGAAAATTGATGGATAGCCCAAGTGAGTTTTCACTTTTTTTGACCAGTTTAACATTCATTTGCGAATACTGTTTGTGTGTATGGCTGTTTAAATTAAATATTCTAGATATCACAAAGCTCTGAATAGCGTCTGAGAAATTCCCAAACGGTAGATTTGAAAGTATTGAAACATTTTGTGCAAAATCTGCGATACGATATTTACTAAAAACAGACGAACTTGAATTGGAACTACTAACCTCATAATTTAACGCCAAAGTGTACTGAGGTAAATTGATATTTATAGTTCTAAATGCACCAAGTGAATTAGAAAAAGTTGAATCATTATTACATAAATCTTGAACCGAACCCAAAAAACCAAGCAAATCTAAACGTGCTTGTTTTGGATTTGAATTAAATCGATCTAATATCTTTTTGAGATTATCAAGAACTTTTGAATCCGAATAATAATTTTTTTGCAACTGCAAATTGAGCATACTTAGATCAGAAATTAGATTTTCATCTGAACTTTTTATATCCAAAAAAACTCTAGAAGAAATGTTTTGTGTCGGTAGATTGAACAACTTGGCAAAACTTGTAGCTATGAGTTTTGATAAGTCTCGATTACCCTCAAGATTTCCAATTGTACTCAAAGAGCCTTCAGGAGTACAAACACATTCAAGCTGAAGTTGAGATGCAAAAAAGTCAAATGCTTGACAAAAAAAATCAAAATTTGAATAATCTGATTTGATAGATGAAATATTTATTGCGGATTGTTTTGCGTTTGCAAATGTCAGCTCAGATAAGTCATGTAGTGCGTTTGAATATTGCAAAGATAACTCATTAAAAAAACCAACAGGGGCTTGATGCAGGTCGCTTAGACGCATTGCACGTTCAAAAACCTTGCAATAAGCATCAATGAAAAGATCTGAATATATTTGTGAGTCAAATTCTTTAAGTTTTGAGTAATGCGGATTCTTTTTTCGCACTTTTGAAAATTCTTGTTTTTCAAACGATATTTGCTCAGATGCAGATATATCATAATATGTATTTTGCGTGTACACTAAGTGTCCATTAGATTTTTTTTCAGATTTAGAAGTATTTGCATTTGAATTTAAGGTGTGCTGTCCTGAATTAACTTCCTCTCGATAGTTCATTTCATTCATCTAATCAC
>CAZHIX010000076.1:0-3508 GCA_964532715.1 Microcaldota archaeon
ATTGATTCGGATATGAAAGTCAAGGATTTGATAAAATCCATGCATGGATGTGGGTTACAAGCTACACAACTTGGACGAGCATCTGAAATAATTAAAAAAATGAAAGAACAAAAAACACTCAAAATATTGACGTTTACTACAAATATGGTAAGCTCGGGTATGAGAGAGATATTTGCAGATTTGTGCAAACACAAAAAAATAGATATAATAATAACATCCATAGGTTCAATTGAAGAAGACGTGATGAAATCAAAAATTGATTTTGAACTATGTGAATTTGAGACCGATGATATAAAACTACACAAGGCAGGTAAGAACAGAGTTGGGAACATAATTATACCTAATAAAGGGTATGAAGAACTTGAAAAAATTTTGATACCATTTTTTGAAAAAGAGTACAAACGACAACAAGAACTCAAAAGACTTCTAGCACCACACGAGATAATTTTTGATTTAGGAAATGAAATTAAAGATGAGAACTCGTTTGTATATTGGGCATCTAAAAACAATATTCCTATTTTTTGTCCATCACCGACCGATGGTGCGTTTGGGTTGCAACTTTACTTTTTTAAACAAAAAAGAAAAGATTTTGGAATTGACATAACCGCAGACCTAAAACCGCTTGGACAACTCATTTTAGACGCAGATAGAACTGCAGGGATAATACTTGGAGGAGGAGCGTCAAAACATCACGCGATAGGAGTGAATTTGTTAAGAGGCGGATTTGACATGGCAGTTTACATCTGCACGGCTACACCATATGATGGAAGCCTTAGTGGCGCAAGAATAACTGAAGCAAAAAGCTGGGGAAAAATAAGGGAAAACGCAGAAACAGTACACGTAGATATGGACGCATCAGTAGGATTTACATTGCTTGCACCAATTTTAATGCAATGAACAATCTTTGAGGTTTTGCGTGATGAATGTGCAGACATTACAAAAAGAATTGAAATTATTGGAAGATTTGAATAAAAAACAAGTATTGCAAAGATTCTTCAAAACCAAAAAAGGGCAATACGGATATAAAGACGTGTTCATAGGAGTCTGCGTTCCAGACATTAGAAATGTTGCGAATAGATACAATCTTGATTTTAAACAGATATCAAAGATGCTTGATAGCAAGATACACGAATTTAGACTTGCAGGACTTTTTTGTCTTATAAATAATTATGAAAAAGCAACTGAAAAACAAAGGTGCAAAATTGTTCGTTTTTATATAGAAAAATCACATAGAATAAACAATTGGGACTTAGTGGATTTGAGCGCACCAAAAATAGTTGGAGCTTACTTACTTGATAAAAAAGACCGCGCGATTTTGAGAAAACTTGCAGAGTCCAAAAACCTGTGGCAAAGAAGAATCGCTATAGTATCTACGTATACATTAATCAGAGCTAAACAGTTTGAAGACACAGTGGAATTATCAAATATACTCATGAATGACCCACATGAGTTGATACACAAAGCGGTCGGATGGATGCTAAGAGAAGTCTCAAAAAGGGATTTGAGTATTCTTGAGATATTTCTAGATAAGAATTTACAAAGAATGCCAAGAATTATGTTGAGATATAGCATTGAGAAGATGAGTAAAGAAAAAAGAGAAAAATATATGAAAAAACAGCATCAATTGTAGATTATTCAACGCCCGACCAAGATGCAACTGAACCAACACGTATGTTGCAAATATCCGAGACGTTCTGATTTAGTTCAATAGCATATAACGAAGGTTTTGAAGATATATAACGCTTGCAATTTTTAGTTAATGGTTGGTTGCAAGGTTGCATTTTTTGAATATCAATTATAGATTTATTTTCATCTAAGAAAAGTATGTCTAAAAACATGTAAGTATTTGCCATCCAAAAATATTGCTTATCCGATTTTTCATACACAAAAAGCATACCTTCGTTTTGAGGCATAGATTGAAGATACATAAGCCCATTTGCACGAGTATTTGAATTGTTTGCTATTTTTGCATTTATAGTGCAAGTGGAATTAGAAAAGGTGATGAGAGTAGAGTTCAGGTTGGATAAACTTGTTTGCGACGAACGCTGACTTGAAGAGAGTAACAAAAGAAACAATAGAAAAATGAAAAAAATGAAAATAGATAAAAACAGATGCTTGAGATTAAAATGCTCAAAAAACCAGATAAAGAAATGCTTTGATTTGACCAAATATATCACTTGTGAAATGGGCCCGCTGAGATTTGAACTCAGGACCTTTCGATTATCAGTCGAACGCTCCAACCGGACTAAGCTACGGGCCCAAAAGATGACGAGTAATAAGATGTGAATTTAGATTTAAAAATTATTGTGTCGGCTAGATTAAACCCACGAGTATAATAATAGCACAAACAACTTAAAAATTGTATGTAGAAACGAAGAAAAAACAAAAAAAGTTTAATCGTCGGTAGAATCATATGAGAAAAACTTCATACCTAAAAGCACGCCACATAAAATTACGACTGCGATAAATATACCGACTGCGATGGAATATTCAGACATAAATTTATTTAAATCTGCTTCAAAAGTATTTGAAGTGTCAGAGGTGAGTTGATTATTTTTTTGACTGACATCTGAAGCACAATACGTCCATTTACCGCAAGTCACTGTTTCTTCAGTTACATCATAATTAAACGTCTGTGAAGGTGCACATTTTTGCACATAAATATCACGTTTGCATTCACGACAATTTTGAGCTGAGTTTTCAGTGTAACTTTCAGATTTATAGAATTCAAAATCGCATTGTTCCTCTGAACGAGAGCAATCTATAGATTCGCCCATTTGATATTTTGAATAGTCATATTTTCCAGAGGAAGTGATGCACCATCGTTTTAGTGTTCTATTAACACAATCCACAGAATAACCATCAATAGTATCTTTGTATTTTGATACAGAATATTCAGCCCAATCTGACCAACTATCACAGGAAGTTTTCATTTTTGAATAATAATCTGAGGTATATACATTCAATTGACCAACATAATCTGATTTTGAAGATTGGGCTATGGGACTACACGAAACTGCAAAAGATGAAGATTGAGAACAGATATAGTTTGAAGGACAAGATTTGAAAACCCAAACACCATCGTTTGAACATTGATAATACGAATTTTTGTTCGTTTGCGAACAATACTTTGAACCGATAAGGTATGATTGTTGGGCGGAAGAAGGAATAAATGATGCTTTTGGACATGTGTTTGATGGATCAGTAATTATTGTCTCGTTATTTGTTTGATTAGTATTATTTTGATCAGGGGTCTGTGTTTGACATGTTATTGATGTGCCTGATTGCTCACAGACTTGAGATGACGGACAGGTCAGAGATTGCCATTGTCCTGATTGAGAACATTCGTAGTAGTTGTATGAATTCGTAGGTGAACAATATTTAACTCCCGGATAATATGGACCTTGAGCATATGTGGGTAAATATGAGACTTGAGAACAGGTAGTTGGAGGAGTCTGTGTTTGACATGTTATTGATGTGCCTGATTGCTCACAGACTTGAGATGACG
>CAZHIX010000077.1:0-2989 GCA_964532715.1 Microcaldota archaeon
TCCCATCACTATTTTAATCAACCGTTTGCTCATTTAAAGTATGCACAGAACATTATGTGGATGGGAATACTACGTTTTACTAAAAGAATCGCAAGTTTTACTAAACACGCGTTTGCATAAAGTGTATCAAATTTCAGATAAATTATTTCGTTTTGATTTTGACAAACTTTCTTTAATGATTTGTGTTGGCGAATATTTTTACATTACAAACACGCCTCCAAAACCACCTCAAAACCCAAGTCCTCTTGCAATGGTTTTACGTAAACACGTGGGTTCAAAGTTTTTAGAATCATTTAAGCAACATGAAAACGACCGTATCTACGTTCTTCATTTTTCAAATAATTATAAATTGGTTCTTGAGCAATTTTCAAAAGGAAATATGTTTTTAATTGATGAAAATGATCGACTCATTCAACCCTATACGTTTAAGCCATCGCCTAACAAAGTGTATGTTCGTGCTCAAAAATACGAGTTTGCAAAAAGTCCTTGTGTGCATATGTTGCAAAATGAAGCGGACTTCACGTCATTCGTGGCGGAAAATAAACAAAAATCAATAAGTTCATCTTTAGGAAAATTATCTTTTGGAAAAATATATACCAATGATATTCTTGACGTTTTGGATATATCTAAAGACACTCCTTGTGAAAAAATTACTTCTACACAAAAAAATGCGTTAATCTCTCAAATTTCAAACATGCAAAAGTCAACTCGTTTTTTCATACTAAAATCTCTGGATACAACTAATAATTCTGCAAATCCAAGCAACGCACTCAAAACTTCTTTATCCACTAAAAATAATTCTACTGCAAATTCATCAAATGACTCTGCTATAAACTATGAACTATCTTTGCGTCCTCTTGCAAATTGGGGAATTCATCAGGAATTTGATTCGTTTAGTCTTACCGTTGAAAATTTTGTTCAACTTGGTTTTGATAAAGCGCAAGTTCCAAAGTCAAATCCAAATAAAGTTCGTCTTGAAATTCGTCTTAGAGACCAACAAAAAATGCTCGATGTAATAGATTTAGAGATAAACGCACTAGACTCTTTAATTAAAACAATTCAATCCGATATGCCCAATCTGGACTCAATGCTTAAAAACGCAAAAAAAGATGGTAAAAAAACATTAGTCCTCAAATCTCACTAATAAAATTCTGTGATGCAAGTTTTATATCATCTGCAACAATCGTTTTTCTACCTGCATGTATCGCATATTTCTTAGCTTGTTCTGAAATCTTTTGGCCAACTCTTTCTAAGACCTCTGCAAGTTCTCTGGAAGCCTCATCTGAAACTCTTTGCGCCCCAGAACTTCTTATTAAACGCTCAACTGGCGCTTTTGGCAAAATCACACTATCACCTAAGCTATCTATCTATTTTGGAGTTTATAACTACTTGTTTTATAAAAAAAAGATTTAAAATGCTTTTTTTGGCATTTTAATGTTGAACTGCAAAACCAAAATCTACGAACTCTAAACTCATGTATTAGTCATATCTCCATCTGGCACCTTCTTGAGAGTCTTCCAATATAATTCCATTTTGTTTTAGTTCGTCTCTTATTTTGTCTGCAAGTGCCCAATCTTTGTTCTTTCGTGCATCCTCTCTTTTTTGCAAAAGAGCCTCAACTTCACTTAGTTGCAATTTTGGCTTCTGTTCATGTACGTATTCTAATCTAAATCCAAGCAACTCAAATTTCTGGCGTATTTTTCTTGCCTGTTCAACAAGTTTATCATACGATACTTGATTCTGTACACGTGCTCTTGCAACTGCCTTTGACGCAAGTATTAATTCTGAAATAGCACTTGGAGTATCAAAATCATTATCCATTGCAGATGCAAATTTACTCATATGAGTATTAATCTCATCTACAAAATCATTTTGTTCTTGTGTATTTGAATTTTGTCCTTCTCCTTGCATAATTGCAAGACTTCTCTTCACATTTTCAAGGGTATTTTTTGCAGATTCAATAGCCTGCTCGCAAAAATCTATCGGAGACGAATAGTGAGTCTGTGCAAAAAACATTCTAAGTGAATCAGAATCCCATTTTTTTAGTGCATCTTCAATTGTAATGAAATTTCCTAAAGACTTTGCCATCTTTTCTTTATTTACTGTCAAAAATCCGGTGTGTGCCCACAATTTTGAAAACGGTTTATATCCTGCTCCTTCTGATTGTGCAATCTCATTTTCGTGATGTGGAAAAATCAAATCTCGTGCCCCACAATGCAAATCAAGTGGTTGCGCGTGTGTGCAGTGCATTGACATCGCAGAGCATTCTATATGCCATCCAGGTCTTCCGCGACCCCATGGCGATTCAAATGTCGCATCATTTTCATTGCTAAATTTCCAAAGTGCAAAATCAACTGGGTTTTTCTTTTTTTCATCAATCTCTATTCTTGCACCTGATTTTATTTTATCTAAATTTTGCCCTGATAGTTTTCCATATTCATTAAATTTTGCAACCTCGTAATAAACTCCTGTATCTGTAATATATGCAAATCCCCTATCTAGTAATTTTTGTACCAATTCTATAGTCTGTGCTATGTGTTCTGAAATCTTTGGCATATGTGTAGCTGGTATTATATTTAGTTTTATCATCTGTTCTCTAAACTGTTGGTCGTATTTTGCAGATAACTCAAGCGCGTTTACTCCTCTAAGTTTTGACCTTTGAATTATTTTATCATCAATATCTGTGACATTTTGTATGTAATTCACATCAATGTTGTGCCCATACTGTATCCATCTTCTGATTATATCAAATGATACAAATGTTCGCGCGTGTCCCAAATGGCTTGAATCATAAGGGGTAATCCCACACACATACATATGAAATTTTCCATCAGAATTTGATTTAATTTCCTTATTTTCTGCACTTAATGTGTCTTTTATGTAAAGCATATTTGTATTATGTCTAATCGACGCTTATAATTTTATTGTCAAGCTGACGAAAACCGCCCACTTTGAGCGGGCGGTTGATGTACGGGTGTCATCTCAATCA
>CAZHIX010000078.1:0-2959 GCA_964532715.1 Microcaldota archaeon
GTTGCACACACGTATCTGCAAAAACCAGTTTAGACTTTGTTCTTTATCATAGAAAAAACGATAATATTGCAAAACCAAATCAGGATGATCCAAAATATTTAATGATGGCTTTGTATGAGGAGCAATATTTAAGTGCAGAGCAACTTGCACATGCGATTGAAGAATGTAAGCAGATCGGTCTTGGACTAATACTTGCAATTGTGGATAGAGAAACCTCAGTAACGTTTTATGAAGTAAAAAGAATAGATATTCCCGGTTCAGATTTTGAGTATTACGAACTTGAATGGGTTCAGCCATAATAAACAAAAAGCGCACTTATCTGTCAATTTTGTTTTTGATGTTTTGCAAAACTTTTTTGCATTGGCAAGTCCCAATTCTATTTTAGTTGTATCTTCATCTTTTCAATAAGCTCTTTATTTGATATGTAAACTGGTGTGCACTCATCTACGTCTTTTGGAATTTTTTGAAGTATTGAACCGTTTTCTCCATCGTACGTCGCCCCGCCTGCATTCTCAGCCAAAAATGCAATTGGATTTGCCTCATAAGTTAAGCGCAATTTTCCATTTGGGTTGCTCTTTGTTTTCGGGTATGCAAAAAATCCTCCTTTATGTAATATTTGAGAAAAGTCTCCAACAAAAGAGCCACAGTATCTTGCTTTTAGTTTCTCTTTTTTGAACAATGATTTAGCAAATTGCATAAACTCGGCTTCCCAGTCAAGAGGTGAGCCACCAATTCCAAAAACCTGTGGTGTCTTTGGAAATCTTATATTTTCGTGTAGCAAATAAAATTTCGCCACATCATTTTCATCGTAATATTTTACAAATTCATGTGTGCCCTCTCCAGTTGAATATATGAATGTATTTACTGGTCCATATACTTTGATTGCAGATGCAACTAAATTCTTTCCTGGCTGTGGCAAGTCTTTTTTATAAATCCCAAGGATTATTCCAAATATATTGTTTGTTACTATATTGGACGAACCATCTAGCGGGTCAAGCGTTGCGTAATATTTTGCGCCATTTTTCAAATCTATGGGAGTTTTTAATTCTTCAGAATAGATTTTTGCAACTTCTTGTGTTTGTGCAAGACATTCACACAATGAATCATTTGCCCATTTATCAAGTCTTGCAACTGCCTCTCCGTATTTGTTTTTGTCATTTTCAATTCCGCGCAAATATCTTGGAAACTGCTCTTGCATTTTCATAGAATGCATTGCAAATCTATGAAGAATTTTTGAAATAGCTTTGGATTGAGTGCTAAGGTGCTCCTTTAGAGTCACAGATTCTCTGATTTCAAAATCTTCATTCATTTTTAATACCTGTTTCAAAACATTCTTTGCGCATATCAATTCACATGAATTTCTATCATTTCTTTTTTATCCTTCTCAATCTCCATAAACAACTTTCTTTAGTTTCTTTGTAATGTCCAGTGGGTTTTCTGCTTGCCATACGTTTCTTCCGACTGCAAAACCAGATGCGCCTGATGCCATCACGTCTTTTGCTTTTTTTATGAATTCTGTCTCATTAAGTTTTGAACCACCCGATGAAATCACATGACACTTTTGTGCGGCATCTACTACTTGTTTAAACGAACTTGTTGAACCTGTGTAATTTACTTTTACTATGTCTGCTCCAAGTTCAAGTGCAACTCGTGCTGCGTATGCAATAGTCGCAGGGTCTTTTTCGTTTTTCACATATTTTCCTCGTGGATACGCCCACACGATTGTTGGCATTCCATACTCTTTTGCTTCTGCATGAATCATGCCAAAATCTCTAAACATTTTTGCTTCCATCGGAGAGCCTACATATAGGGTGTATCCTATAGCATCTGCGCCAAGTTTTACTGCTTCTTTCACAGTTGCCACTGGGGACGAGTATATTTCATCTTTTGGATTGAGACTTGTGCGACCGTTTAACTTTAGTATGAGTGGGGTTTTTCCTGCGTAATTGTGCATATACTTGTATGCAACTCCTTTTTGCACTGCAAATCCATCGTAGTGCTGTGCAATTTTAAACACGTAATCTGGGTCAATATTTTTAGAATCAAAATCTATCGGACCATGTTCAATTCCCTGATCCATTGCAAGAATTAGAATTTTGCCATTTTTTATTATCCTTGAGAGTCTAACACTTTCTCCAATCATATACACACCTCAATTGTAAACTGTGCAAATAACTGAAGATAATAATTTAAGCGTGAGCATTTTGCACGTGTTTGCATTAAGGCAAATCTGGACAGTTTAGTGCAACTATATTCCAAACATTCAAAAATCAACGACGTTTCAAACGTTAGTTTTTGCGTATTTTGAAATATTCTTGAGTCTCTCTTGGGCGTAGTTTGCATTTAAGTGTGTTTTATCCTCAAATTGGGTTAAAGACCCCGCAACTCAATCGACGGCTAAAGCCGTCGGTGCACCAACGCCTGTGTACAGGCGTTGATTGCGTTGCGGGTCCAATTTGGGGATAGACCGCAGAATGAGGGATACTCCACTGCTTACAGTGGGGACTCTTCGGCGGGCTTCATGCATTTTATTGAGAAAATCAACAAAATGTAGAGCATTTTGTTCAAAAAGTTGACAAAATGTAATTATGTATGGCTTTTAGACGAACTATCTTTGCGTGTTTCTAAGTTTTTGGTCGTTTTACTAATTTGCAATTTTATGCACGCATCTACTCATGTTTACCTCGCACCAAGAATCAAGCAATTGCTTTTTAATATTATGAGGATACATATAGAATTTACTTTGTAAATTAGTATTGCGCGAATGTAGTCTAACCTGGTTAGGACATAAGATTGCCAATCTTAGGATCCGGGTTCAAATCCCGGCGTTCGCAATCATTTCATTCTTGCTCACGCCTTAAAATCGCTTGCGCGATTTTGGCTCTCCAACACTTCGTGTTGAAGATCCCGGCGTTCGCAATCATTTCATTCTTGCTCACGCCTTAAAATCGCTTGCGCG
>CAZHIX010000079.1:0-2540 GCA_964532715.1 Microcaldota archaeon
CTGGAGCTGACCATTTGCTGTTTCTTCGTATAATTGAGTTAAGCCCAAGTGTATCCATTAGTTAATTCTAAACATGCATGATTAAATTGATTTTTAAATATAGAATAAATATGCAAAACAAACTTTATTTGATAGGTCTTGGACTCTGCGATGAGATGGATTTGACGCTTCGCGCGCTTAAAGCACTAAAAGAATGCGAATTTGTTTATATGGAAAACTATACAAATTTTATAAGAGAAGGCACACAACAAAGAATTGAAGAGTTAATCTCAAAAAAAATAAATATGCTTCAACGAGAAGAAGTTGAGAATGAAGCAATAATCATTGATTCTGCAAAAAAAAGCACAACTGCAATTATAATTCCCGGAGACCCGATGGTTGCGACTACACACAACTCACTTGTTGAATCTGCCAGAACATCTGAAATTGAAGTTAAAATATTACATGCATCGTCTATTTTTAGTGCAGTTGCAGGTGCAACAGAGCTTCAAATTTATAAAATGGGAAAAACTGCGACTATACCCTACTGGAGAAAAAACTTTGAGCCCGAATCGTTTATAGACATAATAGCAAATAACAAAAAAATATCGGCACACACGCTTTGTCTTTTGGATATAGATACAAAACTTGGGCCGATGAAACCAAAAAATGCAATTGAGATAATTTTTGAAGCTCAAAAAAGAAAAATACAAAAAAAAGAAATAGAAAAAGAAGTACTTGCAAATAATTCGCAGATATTTGTAGTTTCACGAGTTGGTTGGGAAGATGAAAAAGTTTGGTTTGGGAAAGTTTGTGATTGCGATCAGGATTTTTTATGCCCATCAGTAATTGTAATACCATCTAAATTACATTTCATGGAAGCAAATTTTACAAAATCGTAGGTGGAACAAAAACAAATGTTGAGCCGTAAATATAGATTAACTTTCAATTTTAGTTGGATTCTTCTTTTGGGACGAGTTATTCAGAACTGAAGAGTATTCATTCAGAACAAAATTAGATACGGCAATACATATTTTTTGAGTTAGTTGCTGATACTCAAATAAGGGGTTGGAAAGTTTATTTAAATCGTCAACAAGAGATTGATTATTATAGTTTAATCTAAGCATTAATGTGTCAACCCCCATTTTTGCAGGAAGTATGCTTGGAATTATTTGTAAATTAAAATTAAGACCATTTGAATTAAACACATTTTGCAATGAATCGAGTATATCTTCTGAGCGTAATTGTTCAAAGTTTTTTGGGTTAGAAGGATCGCCATGACCGATTCTTTTTGGTAATTGCAGTTCATAAGGGTGGATATCTATTCGTGAAAAATATGATTTTGGAGGGCAAAACAAAACCGCCACCAATGAACCCACATAAGGAAGTTTTCTCATCGTATCTGCAGATAATTCTTCTCGGATACCTGCCAATTCCACTATATTTTTTTCATGTTCATCCTGCTCAAATGAATTTGTATTCTTATGATAATCAAGCATTTGATACATGTTAATTGGAATTTTGACGTCCATTGATTTGGAGATTGAAAAATCTTCTCGCGCACTTGGATATACCGATTCAATTCGCTTAAGAGATTTCTCTAAGAAATCAAGAGTGTAATAATAAGTTGCATAATGAAATTTTTTTGCCCAACTAAGACTTCTAAATACTTTTAATATACAATAAAACATTTTTTCAAGATTCTGTTTTGGATCAAGAACTGATTGTATATTATTTAGACGATCCCCACTAATTTTAATTACTCTTGGATCTGCGATTGGAAGTGAGTTTATACTTCTTAAATAGTAGTCTTCTGCTAAAATACGCCCACAGATATATTTGTATACGTCCGGTTTTTTCCAATCGCTTGGAGAGATTAGTTTTGCTTTTACTAAATTACTTTTATAGTAATTTGTAAGGGCAGACACATGCCACAGAACACAGTCTACAAGAGTGCTTGTTTTTTCGGTTGGATTATTACCAAGCAAAGCAGCCCTCAGATTTTTAGAAGTACAAAAACCATCTTCAAAATCATCATGATGTAATGTTGCAATAACTGCATCTGCATCGGCGTGTTGATATGAAAGCTTAAATGCAGGAATTAAAAAATGAAATAGTCTGGGGGTAGTGTCGCTTCGTCTTTTTTGTAGAGGATGCAAACTTTCCAACAAATCAAAAGAACGCAACAGACAGTTATATGCAACTCCATTATCTTTCCAATCGCTAAGTATTTTGTATTTTAATTCGTCTGCACACTCACGATATTTATTTTCACTAAACCCAGGTTCTATTAGAGGTTTTGATAAAATTTTATTTGCATTACAAATATCAGTCTTGTTATAGTGTAGTTTGCGCAAGGGATGAACATAAAGAGTGCGCTTTTGCTTTGCATTTATAGGAAAATCCAAAACACGAATAAGATTTTGAGACATAGTATATACCCAAATGCATCATTGACATATATAAACATATAGGAACACAAAAAAAGGTGTTGCGTTTTATCTCTGAGCCACCCTTTTTTGGAAAACAACAATTTTTGCACAAATTCACGAATTGAACTT
>CAZHIX010000080.1:0-2417 GCA_964532715.1 Microcaldota archaeon
AACGCATTTTGCAAGTATCTGCATGTCCTGGCGCGCACCAGCAGTCTCTACCCCAATCTCGCATAGAAGTTGCAATTTTTTTTAGCACAGGTTTGGATGTTAATACTGCTCCGCCCTCTCCTGTAGTTATATGGTGCGCGGGATAAAACGAAAGAGTTGCAAAATCTCCAAACGTTCCTACTGGTTTGCTGTCCCAAGTAGCTCCAAGTGCATCACAACAATCTTCAACCAAAAATAAATCGTGCTTTTTACAAAATTTTACTACTGCATCTAAATCAAATGGGTTTCCAAGTGTGTGTGCAAGCATCACTGCCTTTGTTTTTTCACCAATTGCTTCTTCAAGCATCCCTGTGTTCATGTTGCACGTGCTCACATCTGCATCTAAAAAAACCGGAACGCATCCATTTTGAATTATGGGATTGACTGTAGTGGGAAATGACGTTGCACATGTTATTACTTCGTCTCCACATTTTATTCTATTTTTCAAAAGAGGACTTGTAAGTGAAGATAATGCAACCAAATTTGCAGACGAACCTGAATTGACTGCCAATGCAGTTTTCTGAGAACAAAATTGTGCAAGTTTTTTTTCAAACTCATCATGATACCTTCCAGCAGTAAGCCAAAAATCCAAAGATGAATCAACTAATGCTTCAATCTCATTCTCATCATAAACTCTTGCGGAATAAGCAATTCTTTTTCCACGACTCCAGATTTGTGGTTTGTGCGCAGTCCGATAGTATTCTTTTGTAAGTTTGTGAATCTGCTCTCTTATCCTTTGTGCATCATCCATAGTTTAATATCTATCAATCTCAATATAAACATACTTTTTTGGTGTTGCAAATGAAAAAAATACTCATAACTGGTGCGGGTGGATTTTTGGGAGCGAATGCTTGCAATTATTTTTCTTCCAATGGTTATGAAGTATTCGGAGCTTCACGAAACGCATCTGAGTCATGGAGACTTAGTCTAATTAATTGTAATAAAGTAGATTTAGACATAACTTCAAAGTCATCTTGTGAGTTAGTACTAAATTCTTGCTCGCCAGATTGCATAATTAATTTTGCAGCTTATGGCGCATATCCGGGCGTGCAAACAAATTCTGATTTAATGAAAAAAACAAATGTTGATGGAGTAAGAAATCTTTTGCAATCTGCATCTGATAACTCTATTTCACATTTTATTCAAATAGGAACCTCATCTGAATACGGTTCAAAAGATTATCCCATATCTGAATCCGAAATCTGTACTCCTCAAGATGTTTATGCAAAAACAAAATTTGAGGCAACAAAACTTGTTTTGCAAGATTGGAAGCAAACAAAAACAACAGTGGTTCGTCCTTTTTCTCCGTTTGGAGAATTTGAAGAAATGCGCAGATTAGTTCCAACTCTAATTCTTAGTGCTCTAAATGGCGTTTGTGCGCAACTTTCATCCAAATCCTCAGTTCGTGATTTTATGTATGTACAAAACTTTAATGACGGTTTAGAACTAATTCTAAATTCAAAAAAATCTCATAGTGAAATATTCAATTTATCTCAAGGTTCTCAAATGTCTGTTGAACAATTAGCAAATTTGGTGCACGAACTTATTCCTTCCTCAAAACCCGCTTTATTTAATTCAGTCAAAAATCCACGCAATGAACCAAAAATGTGGCAGGCAGACATCACAAAAGCCAAACGTGTTCTTGGTTGGAGTCCATCAATATCTGTTAAGGATGGATTGAAAAAAAGTATTGAATGGTTTAAGAATAACCGACAATATTACACTCAATAAGCCCCAGTTTTTTTCATTATTTTCAGTGCATATGGAATAATAAGATTAATCGCCGGAGACAATATAATTGTAAATATGGACATCACATAAATACAAATTGCAAGTATCGTTTCAACTGCACCTGCATAACACATTACTGCAAATCCACACTTGCTTCTTGCAACCGTTCCTTTGTTTTGTGCAATTGCATTTATTGCTTGTCTTAGCGCACTTAGCGTGGTGTTTCTAAGCATCGTTTTCTTATACTTCTGTCGTGGCGAATCTTTTTGTATGTATTCTCTAAACAATTTCAATATCATAGAATATTGTTCAATCAAAATGACGTTTTCGTCAATCATAATATTTGAATCATTATCTGCATAAATTCTGTATTTTGATGTACTCTCTGCATTAAAAATTCCATCAAATTTATGCACAATTTTAATCCACATCTGGTAATCTGAAGGTCCAGGGTATTGTGGATCATATTTTCCACATTTTTCGTGTGCTTCTTTTCTTACCAATACCGTGCAGACTGGGGTAAAATCTCTTTGAACATATTTTTCAAAAAGTTCTTCTGATTTAATCAATCTACTTTGCCCACTATACATGTTTCTTGGTTCAGTTTTATGTTTTTTTGATTTTTCATCAATATTTTCATATTTACA
>CAZHIX010000081.1:0-2052 GCA_964532715.1 Microcaldota archaeon
AAAAGAAGTGAAAACACAAAAACAAAGAAAGTGTTTTAATTAATCAACAGGCTAGCAGTTTAACACAGGTTTTTATTGGTTTGTACTTCTTTGTTCTTTCATTTTAAAAACATCAACTCATTTTTCAATATGGGTTATGTGCATGTGCTCAAAATATATCTCAAATCTTGATGAAAAGGGGCGCGTAGTCATCCCACAGTCAATTCGTGAAAATTTGGGATTAGCTGTCGGTGAAAAATTAATTATTAGCTCAGATTCAAATTCAATAATAATTGAACCTGCACACGAATCAAAACTTCTTGAATTGCAAATTGGGCTTAGTGATTCTGTGGGCTCACTTGCAAAAGCCTCAAGCGTTCTGGCGCAACTTGGAGTTGATCTTGTAAGTACAAGTTCACGTTCATCTAAAAGAGGTGAGCTTGCAATTTGGAGCGTGCAATGTAATCCTGCTCACAATAGCATTTTGCAAATAAAAAAGGCACTTTCAAATGTGGGTGCTAAAGTAATTAGTGCAAGAATGATTTAGTTCCACTAAATGTTTTTACACGAGTTTCATATTCACGTCATTTACTTCAAATATGTTATTTCAAACCTGTTGCCTTGAAACAAACCTTTAAATAATTTCATTGTGGGAATATAGTGGGAATAACGCTTATGACAAATACGCGCGATTAAACCCAAAATAAAATGAGGTGTTAAAATGAATTTGAAACAAAATCAAACTGGGTGTTTAGTTCACTAATTGGCAAACTGCTATTAAGAAAACTAAAGAGTTATTTGTAAACCCCAAAAAACCAATGTTACTTTTTTTTGGTATGAGAGACGAAAATCCAAACTTTGATCGTCTAAATCCTGCAAACAAAAAGCGCGCAGGTTTTTCAGCTGCAAAATCTCTTATGATTGATGATATTGCAGTCAAGATTCCAAGTCAATATAATATGTTAAAAGCAGCTCAAAGTCCATTTGTTTATTCTGGGGATAAAATATACGATACTATTTTGGGCGATTCTATATCTGTTTCTCTACCGTCTCTTGATTTAAGTGATTCAAATATAAATAATCTTATTGTAGCTTCCAATAATGGTGTAGTAAGTGCAATGGTGTTTAATGGGTGCAAAAATTTTGATGATAATATCGCATGCCAATTTTGCACTGCAGGAAAAGCTAAATCAAAAGTTGTAATAGATCCTCAGTTGATAGTTGCAGAACTAAAAACATTGAACAGGTTCAATTTTTCAGTAAATACAATATCTCTAAACACCGGACAAATGTTAACGGGTGGTGAGTTTGAAGCAATATTAAACTGTGCAAACGCAATCAAAAACTACGATTCTAACATAAAAATCGCAGCTGAAATCTGGCCATATTCGGTTCCAAAAGATTTGTCTGTAGCAAAAGAAAAAATAGATGTCTTTATGATAAATTTAGAGCTTGCAAACGATTATGCACTAAAAAAGCTATGTCCAGCAAAACCTGACAAACAAGAGTATTTTGAAGTTTTTAATCGTCTAAACAAAAGCGGGTTTGAAGTTACAAGTGTTATTCAAACAAATTACTATCTGCAAGACGAACCCATCGGTGAGGTTATTTCAACAATAAAACAGATGTTATATCTTGGCGTGACGCCAGAGCTTTTGATAAGTCGTGCAGTTAGAAATTCAAATATAACTGATGGTTTTTTTGATGTGAAAACAACTCTTGAGCAAAATCTTGTGCGCTATTTTTTATGGTTGAATCGAATTGAACAACTAATTGATTCGTCTGTGGCTAAATCAATATCAATAAAATCAAAAGAAGTAAATGCAGGATGTGTAAAATGTGGCATGTGTAATCTAAATCCAGATATTAAATAGCGCTTGCGCAAAAACAAGTAAAATTTCGGCGTAATGTTTCCAAATAAACCCGAACGGGGCAATTAATAGCATGTGAAGCTCCTTGCCAATTACCGATAAATGGTACTTCTAACTCAAGACTAACTCTTCTGCAAGAAATTAGTTTTGGAGGTGATCTATCCGCAGGTTCCCCTACGGATACCTTGTTACGACTTAGCCC
>CAZHIX010000082.1:0-1988 GCA_964532715.1 Microcaldota archaeon
TGTGCAAAAATTGTTGTTTTCCAAAAAAAGGGTGGCTCAGAGATAAAACGCAACAGGCTATAATAGTTTTTTAACAAATCACCTTTTATTTTTTGTTTAATCAAATTGATACATGCAAAAGATTTCACAAAGGGTTTTAGATATCGCAATTCAGCGCGGTTTTGTAATCTCGTGTGCTGAAATTTATGGTTCTTCTTCTGGATTTTATGATTATGGTCCAGTGGGGTGTGCCATAAAGCGAAAGATGCAAAACATATGGCGAGAAATATTCATAACAAAACCGGGTTTTTTAGAAATTGACGGTTGTACAATATTGCCACACGAAGCACTTGTTGCTTCTGGTCATGCTACAAATTTCTCAGATCCAATTGTTGTTTGTAAAAAGACAAAAAAACAATATCGTGCAGATCACATACTTGAAGAGCATACTAGTAAAAGCTGGGAGTCAAAAAGTCCACAAGAGCTAAATGATGCTATAAAAAAACTCAATATAAAAAGTCCCGATGGTGGGGATTTTTCAGAGGTTGGCACTTTTAATTTAATGTTCAAAACTTCTATCGGAGCAGATGATTCAAAAATTGCATACTTACGACCTGAAACCGCTCAAAATATATTCATGGATTTTAAGCGGATATTTCTACAAAATGGTTCTAAACTTCCACTTGCAATAGGTCAAATTGGAAAATCTTATAGAAATGAAATTTCTCCAAGACAGGGATTAATTAGAATGCGTGAATTCACTCAAATGGAGCTTGAGTATTTTTTTGACCCACAAGACTCAACTATGCAGGGTTTTGATAAAATAAAAACCCAAAAACTAAAATTCAGAATTGGTGAAGATTTTAGATATGCTACCTTATACGAATCAATTCAAAACGAATGGGTTTCAAATGAGATTATGGCTACATTTTTGTATTGGCAATATCAATATTATCAATTAATCGGTCTTGATGAACAAAGATTTCATTTTGCAGTTTTACCAAAAGACGGTTTACCTCATTATTCAAAATCAAATGTAGATTTGGAGGTGCAAACCTCATTTGGCAATGTTGAAACTGCTGGGACTGCTTATCGCACAGATTTTGATTTGAAAAATCATCAGACTCACTCAAAACAAGAACTTGCTGTTTTTGTGCCTGAACAAAATTCTAAAATCATTGCTCATGTCGTTGAACCCTCACTTGGTGTAGATAGACCGTTTTATGCAATTTTGGAGCATTGCTTTAGAGAAAAAACTCCTTCGCGAGATTGGGAATGGTTTAGTTTTCCACCTTCAATTGCTCCTTACACAGTCGCAGTATTTCCTCTAATGAAAAAAGACAATCTGATGCAAGTTGCCCAACAAATCGTTCAAATTTTGCGTGAAAATGGTATTGACTGTATGTACTCTCAAACTGGTTCAATAGGAAAAAGATACGCGCGTGCAGATGAAATTGGCGTTCCATATTGTGTAACTATTGACTACGATTCAATTGATAATAACGATGTTACTCTAAGATTCAGAGATGATGCAGTTCAAATAAGACTAAAAATAGATGAGCTTAAATCTGCTATTTTACAATATGTAAAAATCAATAAGACTTCAAGTAAATAGATTTTATCCTCAAATTGGGTTAAAGACCCCGCAACTCAATCGACGGCTAAAGCCGTCGGTGCACCAACGCCTGTGTACAGGCGTTGATTGCGTTGCGGGTCCAATTTGGGGATAGACCGCTGAAATGAGGGATACCCCACACACTTGCAGTGGGGACTCTTCGGCGGGCTTCATCTTGCACACTGGAGAAATTATTGGATGCTTATCGCAATTTCAAAATGTTTTTATTCAACAACTTAGTTGTAAACTCATGCAAAAACAGCTGGAAAGACAAAACTCTCAAGATGAGGCAAAAACAAAAGTTGAGTGTATAAAAATTATCCTTCAAAATGAGGGCATGATGCTTGGGTATATTGCGGATAAACTAGGCAAAATACCACATATTGAAAAAATA
>CAZHIX010000083.1:0-1845 GCA_964532715.1 Microcaldota archaeon
ATGCTAACCCAATAATAGTTCAGAAGGGTTTGACAAAAATTGCAGTGTTTGCAACACAATCAAAATCAATAGTTGGTATAGACATGCATAATGCAGATATACTTTTTGATTATCAAACATCAGATTGGGTAAATTATTTGAGTCAATATAGCACAGAACCAACTATACTTGCAACTTGTACTGACAATACGCTTTGGGCAATATCTATATCACCGATATGCACCATAGATTATCCTCGCACGAGTAGTATAATCCCACAAGAAACAAACGTTGAGGCACGGGCATTTTCATTTTCACAACTTGATAGTGTACAAATATTAGTAAATTCAAAACCATATAAGACGATTCAGATGAATGGAACAAATGCACAGTTTGATTTTGATTTGGATCTTAGTTTGGAAGCCCTGAGCGCAGTTAATATTCAGTGTATGGCTATTGATTCGCAAATGTACGAAATAGATAGACTCGGATATAAAGTGCAACCAATAATTTCTACAAGTGCATCAAAAGAAAAAATAGAAGTTCAAATTTATCCAAAAAGACCGATTGTCGGACAGAAGTTTAAGATTTATATAAGAGATAGTGAAGGATTAGATTTGCAAGACGTGAATGTAGGATATGAGAGTGAAAATTTAGTCATATCAAGCCCATATGAAATGGACGCGCAGAGGTCTGGGGAATATGTAATAAGCGTAAAAAAGACAGGATATGAGCCAGCACAGATGAAATTTAGTATAGTTGAACAACTTGGGATTATTCCATATGCACTTGGCGTAATACTACTTGCAGTTGCAATAGGCGGATTTTGGATTTATTTTTCAAAGAATGCAAAAAAGATTACACCAAAAGATAAGAAAAAGATTTAGCAGTATCAGAAAACAGATAGTAACTAAAACCTAATCCTTGCGAGTAATTGTTTTATTTGGTCTTTTGTTGTTTGATCTATATTTGTTGAAGGTTTGAGTGCTTCTCTATAAAAGTGAGTCAGAATTTTTGAAGTTATATCTTTATCAAGTTCTTTTGAGCGCAGAAAATACTGAGAGGCCACATCTTGTTCTCCAAGAATAGTGTAGAGCACGCACAAAGAACAACACGCTTGTGCATCTTGAGGTTGTACAGCATAAACATATTCTAAAGATTCTTTTGCATCTTCAAAACGATTTAGAGCTATTAGAGTATAACCCATCAAAAGCCAAATCTCAGGTCGCTGAGATTGAATTTGAGCAGATTTCGCACATGAAGCAAGAGCTTCATCGTATTCACCCATCATATAGTGGACTTTTGCCTTCAAGTACCAGACAATAGCATCTTTTGGATCTAAAGAGGACAGATCAGAAGCCGTAAGTAAAGCCTGCTCATTTTGATTATTTGATAAATACTGTTGTGTTTTCACTATTAGATTTTCTTCTATGGCATCAGTCATAAAACAGCTATCACATTAAGTATTAAAATCATTGCGAGTGTGTTTAGACAATGGCAACGCAAAGTACCAATGTAAATGTACCAAATTCTCCTCAGACTACGAATAAGGTAGATTTGAAAACTGAAACTGCACAATTTTTAGCACTTAAAAAATCGCTTAATCAGATTGATTCTTGGGAGCTAGCAGGTTCAAGTTGGGACGATGGATTAAATATGAAATTTGCGCAACCATTATCAATAGAAGTTGCACGAGTTTTGTTAAGAGTAATAAGTTGAGTGAACTTTAGAAAAAACATCGCTTAAAAAAAGAAAAAATAGAAAAAAAAGCTAATCCCCAATTCCATCAGATTTAACTTTAAATATACATTCTCCCTCAGGTAAAGATGGAGAATCTATAAGCCTGGCAATTCTTTTTTCTTCTTT
>CAZHIX010000084.1:0-1539 GCA_964532715.1 Microcaldota archaeon
TCACAATATATGGATAGCACAAACCTTCTTTTATCTTTCAACTGGCGAGATCAGGTTACAAATACGATAGTTTCAATATCTCAAAATCCACCCACCTCAAACGCAAAATCTTTCACGCTCTGCTCTATTTTATCCCACGCCAGATTTTTCATTCGCGCCTGAATGTCTTTTGGAAAATATGTTTTGTATTGCTCAAATCTATCATCAATCAAAAGACAATAGCACCAATCAGTAGGTTGTCTAATTCCACGCCCCATAGTTTGTAAAACTGAATCAACCGCAGGCAAAATATTGCAACATTCATGCGCCTTGATTTTGCTCTTTAATTTATCTTGTAAATATTTCTCATAAGCAGTGTGCGATGCACTTTTTTTTGGATATGGAAAACCTGCAATAATCATTAGCTTAAATGGATTATTCATAAAATCCAAACCTTCATTGTATTTTGCTCCAATAACTGCATTAAACGCAATTGGCTTTTTGCTCTTTTTATGTCCGTCAAGACGCATTTTCTTCTCTATAAACCCAATATTTTTCTCCGATTTATCTTCTTTGATTAGTTCAAAACCATCTAAACTTAATCTATCAGTTATTTTCTGCATGAATTCGTATGATGGATAATATATTGCAAAAGAATGTGGATAAACTGATTTAGATGCATTTTCAATTATTTTTGCCATCAAATCCATTTTTGAATTATTACTTCTATACTCATATCTTGAAGATGTTTGTGAGCAAACAGAAATTGGCTGTCTTTTTTTATCAAATGGACTTTCATACTGATCAATTTGCAATCCGCAAGCATTTTTTATGCTTAAAAGCTCACAGAATTGTTTTTTGCCACTTAATGTTCCACTCATCAAAATTGCACTATGAACTTGAGAAAAAACTTGACGTGAAATTTCAGAAGGATCAAATAAAACTGCTCTTAGAGAATACATGGAATTTTGTCCTCTTTTTAAAAACACGCCCCATTTTTTATTTCCCCACGCAAACTCACTTGCAGGTATTAGAAATGCAATTAGCTCCCTAAAGCTTGCTACCCCATCATAATCAAATTCTTCCTTTGAATTAAGAACTGCTTGCATGAAAAAATCGCACAAATCAATTGCAACCTCACAGAAATTTTGTTGATAGTTTGGATCAAGCGATGCCATTTTTTCTTTTAAAAACGCTAAATCCAAGCGTTTTAACTCAAATTCTTCATGTAAATTTATATCTTCATATATCAACACACTTATATTTGCGGATATTATCATTCTTAGATGTCTTGCACAGGTCATGGCTTGCTCGAGCATATACTTGTTTTTTGTGGATTCTGCAAGTTTTCTTATTTGAGTCAAACCTCTAAATGCATTTTTTATTGAATCCTCATTTATTTCATGTTCGTTTATACTTCGTATTCTTTTAGGCAGATTGTGTGCTTCATCTACAATTATATCGCAATCTGCAATATTGACACCTATTTTTTGAAATATTATTCTGTTTATATCCGGATTGAAAATGTAGCTATAATCACACACTATCAAATCAGCCCAA